>JAAFHO010000299.1 GCA_013297575.1 Chitinophagales bacterium | reverse complement strand
TACCCTTGCTGCATTTCTGCCCTGAGGGAGTTTTGCAGGAGCTGATCGCTCGACGCGCCGCAAAGGTACATTGTTTTTTGAAAAAAAAAAGATTTTTCTCTTTTTAGGAATGAGATTTAAATAAAGGTATAAATTGGAGTAAACGATTTTGTCTCTATTAAGGCATGAAAAGGACGTTTACCACAGAGCGCGTATTTGAATCAACACCAAATTGTGTTGAAGTAAGTAACTTTTCTTTATGAAAAACCATAAAAGGCGGTATCTTTCCGCCGTGAAATACACCTTGTGGATATTAAGTCTGTTTGCGCTGTTGCTCCCCAATCTCATTTGGGGGCAAGATGCCGATGTCGAGACGTTGCTCCATCAATTAAAAACAGCACCAGCCGATACGCATCGAGTAACACTACTGGTAGATTTAGCCTGGAAAATTAATGAAGACCAACCACAAATTGCCAAAGAAAAACTCCTAGAAGCCGTCGCACTTGCCCAAAAATTATCGTTTGCAAAAGGAGAAGCCGATGCCATGAGCGGATTGGGCACAGTGGCCGATATTGAAAACGAACTAAAATTGGCATTGGATTACCACCAAAAAGCCTTGGATATTCGCCTGAAATTGGGCGATAAACGCGCTGTTGCCGCCTCTTACAATAACCTTGGTAATGTGAATGAAGCCCTTGGGGAATACTATGAGGCTATTGATTTGCAACATAAAAACCTTCAAATTTTAAAAGAATTAAAGGATACAGCACGTTTGGCGCGCGCCGAGGTCAACATTGCTGGCGTATATGAAGCGTTGGGTATTTATATAACGGCTAATGAGCACTTGCAGGAAGCACGCTATAACTTCGAGTCCTTGAGCGATACGGCCAGTTTGGCCAAGGTATTCAATGGTTTGGGGCATATTTGGTTTGAAAATGAAAAATTTGACCAATCCTTACCCATGTACGAAAAAGCCCTTGAGTTGTACAAAAAAAACGATGACACTTTGGGAATTGCCGGTACTTTGAGTAATATTGCCAATGCTTATGATGGATGGGGCGACAAAGACGAACGGTTAGACACGGTGCGTAAAGCCATTCCCTTTTATCAAGAGGCACTGGAACTCTATAGCCGCATAGGCGATTCCAGCGGTATTGCTGCCGTATATAATAATTGGGGTACAACTTGCAAACACCTCAAACAATACGATAAAGGGCTTGCTTATCTGCGCAAATCACTGGCTATTCGGAAGCGGTTGGGGCGTAGAGACGGTATTATGGAGACCTATAATAGTTTTGGCGATATTTATTTTGGCAAAAAAAATAATAAACTGGCGCTCACTTATACCAATATGTACTATGGGATAGCACTCGAGTTAAAAGATGAAAAATTCGAGCAAAAAGCCTATAAAGATTATTCCAAAATATATGCTGAAATGGGCGATTTTACCAAAGCCTATGAGTACCGAAAAAGATACGATGAAATGCGCTATCGGCGTTTGGATGAAAATCGGGCGCACGAATTTACCCGCCGCGAATCCCTATATGCCGACCGCAAAAAAGAAGACGACCTCAAACGCAAGGAACTGGAAGTAGCCCAAAAAGATGCCGAACTGTCTCGCAACCGTGCTACCCGCAATGGACTGATCGGTGGCGCAGTAGCGCTTTTGCTTTTAACGACACTGCTGTACAACCGCAATCGACTTCGCGCTCGGTCGAATGAACAATTGGCTGCTAAAAACGCAGTTATCGAACGTGCCCGTAAGCGCGCCGACGAACTACTGATGAACATCTTGCCAGAAGCCGCCGCTGCCGAACTCAAAATCAATAACTCCGTAAAACCCATTCGTTATGAATCAGTTACAGTGATGTTTACCGATTTTAAAGGCTTTACAAAAATTGCCGAACTGGTCTCTCCAGAGGAACTCATTGAAGAACTGGATGCTTGCTTCCGGCTCTTCGATAGTATTGTAGAGCAGTATGGTTTGGAAAAAATTAAAACAATTGGCGACTCCTATATGTGTGCGGGCGGACTACCTGTGAAAAACGATACCCATGCCCTCAATACCGTGGAAGCCGCCATCGCCATGCAACGGGGCTTAAAAGCGCTGATGGACAAAAAAGCAGCCGAAGGAAAGCATGTTTTTGAAATGCGCATAGGTATCCACACGGGTCCTGTGGTGGCTGGCGTGGTGGGTAGCCACAAATTTGCGTACGATATTTGGGGCGATACCGTCAATATCGCATCGAGGATTGAACAAGCCTCCGAACCCAACAAAATTAATATCTCCAGTTCTACCTACGAATTGGTGAAACACAAATATCCTTGCCTACAACGTGGATTGGTAGCTGCCAAAAACAAGGGTAGTATTGAAATGTATTTTGTTGAATTTTAAGTTCAACAAAGGTTGGACTTCTCCTAAGTCGATTTTATTTGAACTCAAAAATATCCATATAGTAAATCAATTCCCATTCCTGATTGGCCTGTTTTGCAAAACGACGTTCGATGCCATACGGAACGGCTTTAGCCCTAATTCTTTCAATCACCATCATATCGCCGATTGGGTTCATTTCGCGAATATATTCTCCCGATTCAATTAAATCCAATTTTTGTATCCTCCATTCGGTGGGTTGCCATGTTTGTGCTCGGTTTTCGTTCGTTACACTATCAATTTGCAGGCCTTTGCTGCCTTGGAGCGGCCATGAAATATGCGCCATTTGATAGGCACTATCTTGGTGAAATTTTTGATAAAATGCTTCAAAGCCAGCAGGTAATTCTACTTTGGCTTCCGCATCGCCGGAGGCTTGTAGGTTGGCGTTTTGAGGGTTTTTGCACTGTATAAATAATACGATGCTGGTGGCGAAAAGAAAAATGGGTAATATAATTTGTTGTTTTTTCATGGATAAAATAACGGATAAAAGCGCGGTTCGATTGTTTACCGCCAGACAAAAGGTACAGAAAAAGTGTATATTGCTGCACCAATATACAACAGTTTGCCATAAAATATGTTCCTTTGTAACCCCAATTTACTAGGGAATTAGAAATATGATCGCATTATTTGCTTATTTAAAAAAATATTTTTGGAAATATAGAGGCCGTTTGGTGCTTGGAATATTGTTTGTTGGACTGGCCAACTGGTTCAAAGTATGGCAACCTCAAGTCATTGGCGAAGCGTTTAATGCCGTAGTTGATATCACAAAACAGTACGCCGACAAAGGTGGGTTGGCACAACACCCCGAGGCACTCAACGAAATAGGCCCGAAAGTAGGTTGGTTTGGTATCCAAGTGATCCTTTTGGCTTTATCTATGGGCTTGTTTATGTTTTTTATGCGCCAAACCATTATTGTGGTGAGTCGGCTTATTGAGTACGATATGCGCAAAGAACTATTTGCCCATTACGAAAAACTAGACCAGTCTTTTTATAAGCGCAACCGCACAGGTGATTTGATGTCGCGCATTTCCGAAGATGTTTCCAAAGTACGTATGTTCCTTGGGCCAACCATCTTGTATGGCCTCGATCTTGTTTTCCTGTTTTCGCTCACTATTGGTGCTATGATCCGTGTAAGCCCAACGCTTACTTTGTGGTCGCTGTTGCCCTTGCCTTTTTTGAGTTTTTCGATTTATTGGGTCAGTACACTGATGAACCGTCGAAGCGAAAAAATACAACAACAACTTTCGGTATTGACCAGCACCGCACAAGAAGTATATAGTGGCATACGGGTTGTAAAAAGTTATGCCCAAGAAAACGCCATGGGGCGTTGGTTCGATGAGCAGAGCGAAAACTACCGTGCCAAATCCTTGGCCTTGATTCGGGTAGATGCCTTCTTTTTTCCGCTGATGACGCTGATGATCGGTACAAGTATTGTTATTACGGTGTATGTGGGCGGTTTGGAAGTAATGGCAGGTAGGTTATTGCCGGGCCATATCGCCGAGTTTGTGATTTATATCACCATGTTGACTTGGCCAGTAACGGCTATTGGTTGGATTGCATCATTGACCCAACAGGCTGCGGCTTCGCAAAAACGGATCAATGAATTTTTGAAAACACAGCCCACCGTTACCAGTCCCGAAAATCCGATTGTTATTGGCGACAAAGGATTTAATGGCAATATTGTGTTTGATAACGTATCATTTGTGTATCCCGACACGGGTATAAGAGCCCTTGAAAATATTTCATTTAGCCTTGAAAAAGGCCAAAAAATGGCCATTATTGGTCGTACAGGTAGTGGTAAAACCACCGTAGCAGACCTGCTCGTGCGCATGTACGATACGACTGAAGGCCGCATCTTAATCGACGGGCACGATGTACGTCAGTACAGCCTCAACGATGTACGGAATCGTATTGGATATGTACCACAGGATGTATTCTTGTTTTCGGATACCGTATTGGGCAACATTGCTTTTGGTAAATCCGAAATTAGTAAAGAAGATGCCATTGGTTTTGCAAAAGGTGCTGCTATCCACGAAGACATTCTAAGCCTCCCAGAAGGCTACGAAACTGTAGTGGGTGAACGCGGAGTAACGCTTTCTGGCGGACAAAAACAACGCGTGAGTATTGCTCGGGCTTTTGCCAAACAACCCGATATTATTTTGCTCGATGATTGCCTTTCGGCAGTGGATACCCAAACCGAAAGCAGGATTCTCTCCTACCTAAATGATGCATTGGCCAACAAAACGGCCATCATTATCACGCACCGGATTTATGGCATGATGAAATTTGATAAAATTATCGTCATTGAAGACCACCGAATAGTAGAAGAAGGCACACACGAAGACTTAATGGCCTTGGGTGGATATTATGCTGAAATGTATGAAAAACAAGCGGTAGAAGAGTAATTATTACACGGTTACTCTATCCGCGCCAATGCGATACCCGCTTTGTCCAATTCATTTTTTACCAATTCGTGCAATAGGTAATAGGTGTCCCAATAATGCTCGCCGATAGTCCAGCAGCCAACGATCACTTTCATGTTTTCGTGACCAAAGCCGCCAATTTCCACAAAAGGGGTTTTGTTGGTCAACCGATTGGGGCATTGCACCACGGCATTTTGAGCCGCCAGCCGCAACATCGTGATGGGTGTAGTATCGCGTACCAGTATTTCCACATCAGCGCGTACATCGGCATCCGATTGGATATTTTCGATGGCGCCCTCTGTCATTTTCCCATTGGGCATAATGACTTTTTTCCCTTGTGGGGTAATAATAATGGTGTGAAATATTTGAATTTCGTCGACTTTTCCCATTTTGTCCTCTACGGCAACAATATCTCCAATTTTGTAAGGCTTGAACAGTAAGATCAAAACACCCGATGCAAAATTGCCCAAACTCCCCTGCAATGCCAATCCAATAGCAAATGCAAGTGCCGAAAAAATAGCTATAAATGAGGTGGTCTCAAAACCCAAACGGCCAGCCACCATCAACAGAAGGGTCACCTTCATGCCGATATCTGCAAAAGAAGCAAAGAATGGTCGTAAACTAGGATCCACCTTACGTGCCTTCATAAACTGTGCAAAACCAGGGAGACGCGTTTGATCAGCCACATACCAGCAACGAGTAGGATGATGGCGATCACTAAATTAGGGCCATAATTCCAAGCAAAGTCGGTAGCATATTGCATATAATATTGTACGTCCATTATATTTATTATAATTTTATATCGGGGTGCAAAGGTGCATAAAAACTTGATTTCTGCACAGCATCAAGCGAATTTTGACGAAAAAAAATGGTTTAACACAAAACACTTCGTTCCTTTGTGTCGTTTTAAAATTTTTCATTCCTTGTTGAGCATAATAAATTATTTCATGCTCGCTCCAAATTAATGTAAGACTAATGATAAAATTCCTCCGATTATCGGCCATTTTATGCTTTTCGATTACCCTCGTTATTGCTTGTAACCCTAAAACAGGTTCAAAATCAGCAAGAACACCCGCCAAACCCGATGAACCCGAGAAATATGTGAATACTAAGCCACTTATGGGGACACCAGAGGTAGATTCCGTACCACCCTTGGAATATACCATGATGGACGCGGTGGATATTATGCCAAAGGATTCGACCAATCCCGATACCTTGGCAACGTATAATCCATCCCATACTTTCGAGCACGATTTGTTGCATACCAAGATTGAAATCGATTTTGATTGGGAGAAAAAAAGGGCCAATGGCAAAGCAACTTTGCGCCTCAAGCCTTGGTTTTATGCCACCAACAAACTTACCCTCGATGCCAAAAATTTCGATATTAAATCGGTAACTTTAGGCGGCGCGCCCTTGAAATACGACTATAATAAGGAGCAAATTATCATTGATCTCAATAAAACTTATACCCGTTCGGAAGAATTTGAGGTAGTCGTTACTTATACTGCCAAGCCCGACGAACGCGAATCTTATGGCGGCAGCGCAGCAATTACCAGCGATAAAGGCCTGTATTTTATCAATCCTGATGGTAAAGAGGCAGATAAACCACGACAAATTTGGACACAGGGCGAAACAGAAAGCAATTCCTATTGGTTTCCTACGGTGGACAAACCCAACGAGCGTTGTACCCAAGAAATGTATATTACTGTTGACAGCAAATACAAAACACTATCGAATGGTTTGTTAGTTTCCTCCAAACCTAACCCCAATGGTACGCGTACCGATTATTGGAAAATGGATTTGCCCCACGCGCCGTATTTATTTATGATGGCCATCGGCGATTTTGCGGTGGTAAAAGATAAATGGCGCGGGAAAGATGTGTCTTATTACGTGGAGCCTGCTTTTGAAAAAGATGCCCGCGATATATTCCCTTATACCACCGAAATGTTGGAGTTTTTCTCCACAAAACTCAATTACCAGTACCCTTGGGCCAAATTCGACCAAGTTATTGTACGCGACTACGTGAGCGGTGCCATGGAAAATACTGGGGCGGTTATTTTTGGCGATTATATGCAAAAATCGAAGCGGGAACTGCTCGATAATCAGCGCACCAACGAAAAAGTAGTCGCACACGAAATGTTTCACCATTGGTTTGGCGACTTGGTTACCACCGAAAGTTGGGCCAATCTAACGATGAACGAAGGCTTCGCGAATTACTCTGAGTACCTGTGGCTGGAGTACAAGCACGGTAAGGATGTAGCCGATGCACACC
>JAAFHO010000030.1:5175-19259 GCA_013297575.1 Chitinophagales bacterium | reverse complement strand
GAACCTGGACTGGTGGTAAATGTGGACTATACCAATATCGCACCGGGTTGTAAGCAATCTTGGAACCACAGTTTTCACAATATATCCAACGCCTGGAACAATAGCACGGGCGGTGGTACATCGGTGGTGATTATTGATACGGGCAGCAGCGACGACCAAGACAACCTCAATGACGATTTTACGCAAGGGTATTCCTCCGGGCGTTCTATTAGTCGGTTAGTTACGTTACCACAGGCCACTAATTTTTGGGGACAACCTACCGGATCTCCCGAAACCCCCAACGACCTCTGCGGTCATGGTACTGCTATGTCTGGTGCTTGTGCTGCGCCTCGCGGTATCGATGGTGCCGCCACAGGTATTGCATATAGCGCAAATCTGACCGTTTATCGGGCAGCCGAAGATGTGTATCTCGACGATAGCCGCGAAGTAGTAGGCGTATCCAACGCTTTCGCTGCTGCGGGTACCAATAGTTCGGTCAAAATTATCAGTATGAGTATGGGGCGGCTTACCTCCTCCTCTCAAATGACCGATGCTATCAAATTGGCCAATAACAATGGTAAATTAATCTTCTGCGCCGCTGGTACGTCGTTCTCTTGGACAGCATGGTTTACAGGCGTTATTTACCCAGCAAGTATGACCGAGGTAGTGGCCGTTACGGGTATCAAAGACAACCTGACCAGTCGTTGCAATGCTTGTCACCAAGGCAGTAAAGTCGATTTTGTGATGGTTATGGAGAAGAACCAATCCAACGAACGCCACCCACTTTCTTTGGATATGGATACCAATGATCCTTCCACAATTGGTGGATCTTCCGTTGCAACGGCAAGTGTGGCGGGTATTGCGGCCTTAGTTTGGGCAAAGTACCCATCGTGGACACGTACGCAGGTGTTTAATCGCCTAAAATCAAGTAGCAATTACTATCCAAGTAGAAATAGTAATTTTGGATGGGGTAGGATCAATGCGCAGGTGGCGACGCAGTAGTTGTAGCGATAACGGAAAATCTTGTCTTGTTTCGGCGTGACTTGAATTCCAATGTCGCCAACTTAGCAGTAAACCAACCACGGAGTGGTTAAACTTGAGTAGCCCTGAATGAAATTCAGGGTTTGATGTGTAGGTGTATGTTTAGCAACCCTGAAAGGGTTGAACTTAATGAAACGTGCATAATACGTTGATGTTCAACTACTTCGTAGTTGTTAAAAACGCCGCATACCCAAACCCCGAATTGCATTCGGGGCTATTCAAGTTTAACCACTTCGTGGTTGGTAGATCGTTTAAGGTGATGATATTAGAGTTAAAGCCACGTCTGCTAGTGTGTGTTTAATGAATATTGTTTAGCCACCGTTTAGTATGATTTTTCAGTATATTGCCTATTTTATCTTTTCCTCTGGCCTTACGCAGAACAATTTCTTAACTCACCCTCATCTTCAAAGAATAAACCATCGGAATAATATCTTCCAATCCTTTCACGCGGTAAAAACCATCAGCACCTTGTACGGTATTCGCAAAACAATTATAGGGCGAATAACTATATTCGTTAAAAAACTGGAGTTGCAATCCAAGTTCCAGCAAACTATTCAATATTTCGCTAATACTATGGTTCCAACCGTACTCTTTATACGAAAAAGGCGCATCGCGGTCGGCATAAGTACCAGTTTGATCTGTTTCAATCACCGTAGTATTATGGTATGCGTATTTCAAATGTGTCAGATCATCATCCATCATCCAAACTACAGGATGAAAATCGGCCATATAAAAAGTACCGCCAGGTTTTAAAAAATGCTTTATCACCGCGGCCCAAGGTTTTAGGTCAGGTAGCCAGCCTATTGTACCATAAGAAGTAAACACCATATCGAATTGACCTTCAAGGTGTTGTGGAAGGTCGTAAACATTACAACAAACAAATTTCGCATCGTTGATCCCAATTTCTTGTGCGAGCGATTCCGCCGTTTTTATGGCTTCGGGGGAAAGATCGCACCCGGTTACCTGCGCGCCCATACGAGCGAGCGAAAGGGTATCTTGCCCAAAATGGCATTGTAAATGTAAAATTGTTTTTCCTCGAACGTCGCCAATTTCACGTAACTCGATCGGGGTAAGGCTATTTCCGCCCTCTTTTTTCCATTTTTCTACCCCGTAAAACTCGGAGTTCAGGTGTGTTTTTGTTCGTATATCCCAACCTGATTTATTCGCCTCAAAATACTGCTCTAATGTTGTCATGTGTTAAAATACCTTTTCAATGGTTGAAAGTTCGTTTTTGGGTTGCCAAAACACATCAGTATTATCAAAAATAGTCAGTTGTACATCCTCAAACCCAAATAATAATTTATAACGCTCAGCGCGTACCGAAGTTCCGCTATCAAATTGCTTATTTGCTAATTTTGGATATAAACTAGCCAATTCTTTCGGAACTTGCGGTAATTCATTTGAAACATCGCCATCCTGAACCGGAGGAATATAAACCGACCAAGTAATTTTTGTTGCTCCAGCAATACTTCTTGTCACCACCAAGGCATCAAAATTTCCGACGCAGCGAATACCGATTCTATTTTGATCATTTACCAAAGTGGGCTCAATATTAAAATCAGGTAATTCAATCGAATTGGGTAAAATACTATAATATCGGTCTATTCCGTAAGCATAACTTTTCGATCCCTCTTTAACTCCATTTAATTTTAAACGATAACCACTCACAAACAAATCGTCCGGTTGGTACAGTCGTAAATAGTTGGTGGTAGGAATATTATCATCTGGCACATCTAAAACATCTGCCAATGGCATAACTCGTTGATCATCAATGTCAAAAATACCCTCTATGTAATGCTTCCACTTGCTATCAAAAGGCAAGTTGATTTGATGCGGCAACTTTGTCATCGTTGACATCAAATTGGGGTCAATATATAAGGTATTTGGGGTTTGAGAGAAATTTTTGTACACCAAATACTTCCATTCTGGTTCTCCGTTAAATTTAGCACGTAGCCAAAAATCGCCAGTATAATCTACTTTGAAGTTTCCGAAATAGTTATTACTTTGTGTCGGCATGACCAATGCTTCGCCTTCAGGAATAATCAAACTGTCCAAACTGGACAAATTTTTGAACTGCATTTTGATATTAACCTGTTGCTCATATTCCAGTTCGCGCAAGTTAATGACCGTATTATGTGGCACATGATCGTAGGTGGTCATTTCTACTAGGGTATCAGGAGTACCGGAAGCACGATTAATACTTATTTTGACAATAGTGCAGTTATATTTATCAAAATCACTAAATCGTAACCCAAAATGGGTCGTATCTCGACCATCCAGCCAACTAAAGGCATCTACATTGCCCTCGTCATCAGTGATGAATACCCCGAATTTTGCTTCTAAAAGCGTAAATTCGTTATTAAAAATAATAGTGTAGGGGGATCGAGGGGGGATACTTGAACTTTTGTTGCACGACTGCACCAAAATACTTCCTAGTGAAAACAGTAAAAATAATAATGTGAAAAATTGAGGTTTACGCATTGGATTAGACATAGCGATTCGGTTTTATTTTGAACTGCAAATGTACAAATTTATTGTAGATTTGCGCCGATTGGAACGATTCAAAAATAATCTTGTTTAAGCACACATCCCCAAATGCTTAAATTAGCAAAATATACAGCCATGCAACCAGTAAAAATAGATAAAATACGTATTAAGGAGCGGAGCGATGCCTTGGAGGTCATCCGCCTTCAACTTAAACGCGACTTTGTGGGTATCGACGAAATTATAGATAACCTGTTGGAGTATATCCGTATTTGGTACCTGATGCCCGAAATACTTACGCGCCCTATCGTGCTTTGCCTTTGGGGCATGACTGGTGTGGGTAAAACCGATTTAGTCCGAAGACTAGTCCGGTATTTGGATTTTCAAGATCGGTTTGCAGAGGTAGAATTGGGCAATTCGGATACCACCACTTGGTACAGCAGCGTGTCCACGATACTCACCATGAATGATATTGTAGATGGAAAACCAGCCATTGTGTTATTTGACGAAATACAACGTTTTAATACCATCGAACCCGATGGATCGCCTGTCCCTAACACAAAATTTACCGATTTTTGGGAGTTACTCTCCGATGGCCGATTGGCCAAACGCACTAAAGAAGACTTAGACACCTATGTCAATTCTTATTTGCATAACCAGCGACAAAGGAAAAAAGAATTAGCAAAAGCGGCAGTCGCAGTAAACGATAAATCCACTTCAACTGATAAAGCAGATGCTCCGACTGTATCCGATGATCCGATGCTGGAAGAAATTGGGATTTGGGAAGCGGAAAGTGTGAAACGACTCATCGGATTAGAAGAGAGTGTGGTGGACATAGCAGAAATGACCAAAGGCCAAATTTTAGAAAAAATGCTGGAGGCCAAACGCCGAAAAAAAGTGTATGAACCCGTTGATCACTCGCAAACCCTTATTATTATTTCGGGTAATTTAGACGAAGCCTTCCGAATGGCCACGCAAACCTCTGAAAGCGATATTGATGCCGATATATTTCATGCATTTACAAAAAAAATTACACAGGTTGATATAAAAAATGCACTTTCTAGGCGTTTCCGGCCAGAGCAAGTGGCGCGTTTTGGCAATATTCATTTGATTTATGGTTCATTGCGCCACCGCGATTTTGAACAATTGATCGATCTTGAAATCAAAAAAATCGTTGCGAAAACTTATGAACGTTTTGGTATCCTCCTTACCGTAACACAGGAAGTGAATAAACTGATCTACCGTAATGGTGTATTCCCAGTGCAAGGTGTTAGGCCCGTATTTTCCAGTATTATTGATATTTTGGAAACCAACCTCAGTAAGTTTATTTTTGAGGCTGCTATGCGCGATACCGACCGGATTAGTTTGGATTATTCCTTTGAACGGCAACTGATTATCGCTCATTTGGGCGCAGATGAAGTGATGGAACTGCCTTACGTGGGTCGCATAGATAAGATACGCCAAAGTAATATAGAATCGGTGGTGGCTAATGTGAGCGTACACGAAGCCGGTCATGCTGTGGCTTATGTTGTCTTATTTGGACTTGCACCGTTGCAACTAAAATCGAAGGTGGCCAGTAGCTATGCAGGTGGCTTTACATTCCCGCACCAAATCTACGAAACCAAGGATAATATGCTCAAAAAAATCATGGTTTTTTTAGCAGGAGGGCTTGCCGAAGAACTTATTTTTGGTGCTGATAATGCCACTGTTGGCCGTTCAAATGACCGCGAAAACGCAACAATATTGGCGATGGAATATATTCGAGTACATGGTTTCAATCCAAGTTTTCAGGCAAACTATACCCTTGAAAATCAATACAATATGGATCGCTACAAAACCGATAACGCCATAGAAACTATGGTTGCCAAGTTAGCGGTGGATACTTATGTTGTACTTGAAAAAAACAAGGATTTTTTGTTGGCAATTTCCATGAAACTCAAAGAAACAGGATCAATGGAAGGCAAAGATGTAGCAGAAATCGCCGCTACCTTTGAACTGGAAGCGGCGATTCATGCAGAGGGTTACTTGCATCTATATCCGTATAAGGATACCCTAAAGTGATGAAGTTTTAAGATTTAATGTTTGCTCGTCCCAAATACTTAAAATAGTATAAAATTGACATAACAATTAAGACCTAATGAATTCATTCGCGCAATACGCAATGTTTCATTGGTCAAATCCAATTCTCCGTACAGTTCAAGCCCCATATTGGTTCGGCGGTCTTTCCCAATGTATTTGCCCAATCCTAAGCGCATCGTCATTAAGTCGCCCCTAGGAGATCCAATCGCATTTTTAGGGTCAAAAAAACGCTGTATGTACTCTTTGGCTTTTTTATTTCCAACACTATTGACCAGCGTTTCTGCGCCAAAACCTTGGTCTTGGAACATAATTTTATAACCACCTTTAAAAGAAAAATAATTGTTTTCTTCAAAGCCGAAAAAAATGTCTTTGCCTAAGCCTAAGGTTGCAGATAGGGTCATTTTTTGGTAACTCGAAGAGGAGGAAATAAACTCGCCAGACAAAAAAGCAGGCACATTTCCATAGGTTAGCAAGGCTCCAAAACCAAAACGAGGTTGAATAATCGTTTTTTTGAAGTCATAATCCTCTTCAAATTCCTCCCAAGTATAATCGGGTAATGGACCTGCCTTGATGGATTCGTAGAAGTCGGCCATTGGCGTGCGTTTGAAATCCACTTTATGGTACAACTGCGAAACACCCATATCCATGCCTAAGGAAAGATTCCATTTCTCGCGTAATTCACCCAATACATCGGGAGGCGTGGAGAACTGTGGTGTTCTTGAAGGTAATGTAGCACTTGGGTTTTGTGCCCAAGCAATGGAGACGCAAAAAAGCGTCGTGAATAAGACTAGAAACCTTTTTTGGTACATAGTGTTTTTATAGATTCAGATTATTCTTGTAATATTGCAGACGTATTGTCGAGCAAAAATAACACTTGATTCTATTAACTCCCGATTTTTTATTAATTATGAACAAAAAATTAATTTATTCGCTCCTCTTGGCCACCACCGCTATCTTTTTAGATGCTTGTTCTGAAACTGGTGCAGTTACCTCCAAGACCTCAACGCATACCACAGCAGGTGCATTTTTGTTTCCTATTGCTAATGTGGCTAACTATTGGTATCAAGGCAAAGCCGAACTAAGTACTTACGATGTGGAGCAAGAAAGGTATGGCGAAATACGGAAGGCAGAGCAGGTAAATATCTTTGTTACAGAAGATTTTTCCAAATCTAAACAAGTAAAATTGGACGATGCCGCCGCCGCTGGCGCAGATGCTTGCCCAGTACTCAAACTCAACGCAGTCAGGAAGTTTAAGACGGGAATATATGATTATTCACTCATGTCGTCTGTGTTTTCACCGATGGATGGCTCTGCCGCCTTAAAAACAACCACTACTGTTCAAGATTGGTGTGGACATGTTTTTGCGCAGAATAATTTAAAGTCAAAAGGGGTATGGGACAGCTACCTATACTCTTATTTTGAAAGTGAGGGCGACCAAAAAAAGGTGCTCAGTGCGGATTATTTAGAAGACGAAATCTGGACACAATTACGCATTAATCCAACCAATATAAAAACAGGTAAGGTCCGAATTATACCATCGTCGGTTTATTTGCGTTTAAAGCATAAACCCCTCCAACCGGAAGATGCTGTTATTGAATTGCAAAAAAAGGATAACATGATGAGTCTTGTACTCAATTATACCAGTATCGAGCGAAACTTAACGATTACTTTTGAAAATACAGCCCCTTGGCGGATCAAAAACTGGGAAGAAACTACAGCGGGCAAATTAACGTCCAAAGGAACGATTAAGGCATGTAGGATTGAACCGTATTGGGAACAGAACAGCAACCGATATGCCAGTATGCGCGATTCCCTAAAGTTGGAATATTAAGAAAAAATATACACAAGTTCTAAGTCATTCGTTTTCAAAGACCTGTGCGATTTTTTTCGTACAGGTCTTTATGCTTTTTCTAAAAACAGAACAAAAATATTTTATTTTTCTACCAATAAAATGTAAATTGCCCCCGAAACGTTATAATGCAATATTGTTTTAACAAACCTGATCTAATTTATGCATCCCTTTTTCGGTAAATTACCCTTAACCATTGCCATTGTTATTTCCTTTTTCTGTAATTCTAACCTTTTAGTAGGGCAGGATTGTGCCAGTTTATTGGTTGAAAATAAGAAAATAAATCAAACACAAATTGCCCGTACGAAACCAATTACAGTTGTTGTTAGAGGTAGCTACAACTATACGATTGAGTTCTTTAGCGATGAAAAAGGACTTTTCGCCCGCTTAACATCCATTGGCGGTATTGAGTTTAACCAAGATGACCAAGTGGTTTTTGTTGACCTGAATGGCAATGAAAGAGCTTATAAATTTGCATCACTTGGCGAAGTAGGCACCGGAAGCGTACCTACGCACCGCAATAATTTACGCTTGGATTTGGACGCTTTAAAATGGTTGTCCGAAAACCAATTAGGCGGTATTAATTTGATCAATTTTGTGGAACGTCAAAAACACAAATTCACGATCAATCCAAATGGTCAAACTGAAATGAAAAATTTGGCCACCTGTTTCTATACGTCCCTCGATCCTTCAATGATCGCTGACGGAGGTTCTGCCCTCGTTACTAAAAACAGTACCAGTGGCACTACAACAACTCCAACTACTGGTGGCGGTGCTACAACTACAACAACTGGCGGATCAGGAACATCAAAAAATAATTCCGGTTTCAAACCTGCTACAGCCAATGATAGTAAAAAAGACAGTGAGGTGTCCCAATTACAATCTGAATTGGAAAAAACAAAAGAACGTTTACGCAACGAGATTAAAGCAGAGAAAGACAAAGCAGATGCCCTGAAAGCGCAGTTTCAACAAGAGGTAGCCGCTGCACGGGAAGCCGCCAATCAAAAGAAACTTGAATATTCCAATGAAGTAGTAGAAGCCCGTAAAGCCAGCCTTGCCGAAATTGAAAAAAATAAGTCCGAAACGCAAAATGTCATTACCCAAAATCGTACTAAGGCGGATTCGGCAGTCTCTAAACTTAACCTGAATGTAGAGGAGTCACGTCGCTTAGCAGGCGAAGAAATTCAAAAAGCACGCCTTGCTTCGGCTCAAGAAGTAAGTAAAGCCCGCGAAAATGCCGCAAAAGAACTGACCACGATCAAAGAAAAACTCGAACAAGCACGGGTTCAATACGCCGATGAGGTGGCATCTGCTCGTGCAACTGCCGAAGATGAACTCAAACGAATCCGCGAGGAAAGTTCAAAACTTGTCACAGAAGCACGAGAACGCGCCGTGCAAGAAAAAAATAAAACAGCCGACGATGTAGTGGTTTCTAAAAAAACAGCGGCAGAGCAAATTCTAAAAGTACAGGAAGAAACAGCCGAGAAAGTAGCACAAGCCCGCGAAAATGGCGTACTGGAAAAACAAAAAATTGCCCTCGAAGTAGCAGAATCTCGCCGTAAATCGGCCGAGGAAAAAACATTGCTCCAGCAAAATTCAGCCAATGAACTTGCCGAAATTAGGGAGAATGTAGCCAAACAAAAAGAATTTTCAGCCGTAGAAGTAGCCGAGGCTAAAAAAAGAGCCGTGGAGGAAATTGAAAAATTGCGCGGCAGCGTAAAAGAAGAACAAGATAAAGCCTCTGCCGAAAAACAAAATATTGCTCAGGGCGTAGTAGATAGTAAGCAAAAGGCCGCCCAAACAGTACAACAAGTACAAGAAGAATCTACAAAAGCCGTGGCAGAAGCACAAAGCAATGCTAAAGCCCAACGCGAAACTATTGCAAGCGAAGTACAATCTTCTCGTAAAAAAGCAGAAGAGGAATTAACACGTATTCAAGAGGAGTTGGCCAAGTCTATCGCTGCAGCAAAAGAACAGGAAGCAAAAATAAAACAGCAAAGTGCTGATGAGGTACTCAAGGCCCGCGAACGTAGCCAAGCCGAAGTCGCTAAAGCCCTAGAAGAAGCCCAAAATAGGGTAAAGGAGGCCAATACTAAAGCCGACCTCGCCCAAAAAGAATATGCTGGTGAAGTGTCGGGTGCTAAAAAGAGTGCAGATGATAAAGTATCTCAAATCCAAGCAGAAGCCGCCGCCGCAGTAGCAGAGGCGCGGAAAAAACAATCCGAAACAGTAAATGTGTCCGCTACTGAAGTAAATATGACCCGCGAAAAAGCCGCCGCTGAAGTTGCGGCAGCGAAAGAAAAAGCAGCAAATGAAATCGCTAAAACTCGCGAAGCACAAGTACGTGCTCAACAAGAAAGTGCTAATGCCGTTTCTGAAGCACGCCGACAAAGCGCGCAAAGCGTAGCCGCAATCAAAATGTCGGAAGCAGACAGTATTCGCACCGCACGTGAAAATGGTGCCCGCGAACGCCAACGCCTTGCCACTGAAGTTGCAGATGCGCGCCAAAGAGCAGGACTGGAGGTTGCCAATGCTGCACAACAATCCGCTCAAGAAGTAAAAACTACCCGCGAAAATGCCGCTAAGGTAAAACAGGAAAGTGCTGAGCAAATTGCAAAAGCACGCGAAGATGCCACCAATCTTGTCGCCACAACCCGCGAAAACGCCGCAAAAGAAGTGGCTGCTGCCAAGCAAAACGCTATTGAGGCCATTACGACTGCCAAAAAAGATGCAGAAGATAAAAAAGCGGCTTATGCCAAAGATGTCGCCGCTGCTCAAGAACGCGCTAAAAATGAAGTACTCGAAGCCCGCCAAACAGCGGCGCAAGAAGTAACCAATTCACGTAAAGAGGCAGAAACAAAAAGATTGGCCTATGCTAAAGAAATTGAAGAAGCCCGCTTAAAAGCCGCCGCCGAAATTAATGCCACACAAAAAGAATCCAATGACGCTGTTGCGCAAGCAAGAAAGCAGTCTGCCGATGCTATTGCTATTGTAAGGGCAGAAGAAAATCGTCTTGTTACCGATACGAAGGCTCAAACTGCATTTACTATTGCCGAAGACCAAAAACGACTGTCGGAACTAAAAGCAGAATTGGTAAAGGCCGAAGAAGAATTAAAACGCGTACAAGCAGAAATAGAGAAGAAAAAGAAAGGGGAATAATCCTTTAGGAATAGGAATATTACGGATCAGTTATGCCCTATTTTGGCTCCTATTCAAAGGGACTAAGATAGGGCGAAGTAAGACAACTGCTCGCGAAGTAATCTGCGCGAGCAGTTGTAAGAAAATATTATTATTTTGCCATTACGACATCCATAGCTGGCTTTGGTGCACGGATACCATCTTTGTCAAATTGTTTTTTGACATGTTCCTGCATAAATGAATACACATCCCAATAGTGGCCAGATGAACACCAAGGACGTACATCAAATTTCATAATGCCTACTTCATGTCCATTTACCAAAATATCAACTGGTGGTGATTTAAGGATGAGCGGGCAGGCATCGGCAGCACGTTGAACAGATGCACGTACACGATCTATATCTTCATCGCCGGCCACTGCAAAAATCATATCTACCCGAATAGTGCCTTGACCCGAAATATTGGTGATCGCTCCAGATGTAACCGCTCCATTAGGTACGATAATACGCTTATTATCCAGCGTTTTGAGTACCGTATTGAATACTTGAATGGATTCTACTTCGCCTGTAAAGCCAGCAACATTGATGAGGTCACCTACTTTGTAAGGGCGGAAAATCAACAATAGTACGCCACTGGCAAAATGCCCCAAACTGCCTTGAAGTGCTAAACCAATGGCCAATCCTGCTGCACCAACTAGGGCAACAAATGATGTAGTTTCGATACCAAACATACCGGCTACACTGATTAATACCATGATTTTCATTATGGTATTAGCAATTGAAGACAAAAATGGGATAACTGTTGCTTCTACCTTGTTTTTTTCGAGTGCCTTGGAGATTAAACGTGCGATTCGGTTGGCTACCCAAAAACCAACGATAAGGGTTACTAAGGCCAGCGCAACCTTCGGGAGGTAAGCAACAGCCATTGATGTGAAAAGGTTAATGTAATGATCCATGTAAAGAAAAGTTTAGTTTTGTTAATGAAAACTTATAGACTACAAAAATAGTACATTGGTCACTTTGGAAATACATAAAAAATACAAAAAAAAAATGGATATTGAACAGTTCAGAACATATTGCCTTTCCAAGCCCGCAACATCGGAACATTTCCCTTTTGATGAGGTAACGCTTTGCCTCAAAGTAGCGGGTAAAATATTTGCTATTACAGGGCTGGATAATGAGGTGTTTAAAGTGAATTTGAAATGCGACCCTGAATATGCGCTCGAACTCAGGGAGCACCACGAAGAAATTCAGGCGGGTTGGCACATGAACAAAAAGATGTGGAACACCGTGGATTTTACAGGAAATCTATCCGGTAAGTTGTTACGCGATCTGATTGACCATTCTTATGATCAGGTAGTGAAGGGATTGAAAAAATCGGAGCGGGCTGCTTTAGAGGGTAAATAGCAACACGCCTTCCCTTATCGGCAAAATAGGACTGTATTGCAAATAATTTAGCATTTAAAACTAATAATTTAATATTAAAAAAAAATGTATGTTTAAATTATTAATTTTAAATGCTTATCGATTAATCTTTGATATTAAAATACTTCTGAGTCAGCCTCATTATAAAGGCAACGCCGAATAGCGCTCAATAAAGGCTTTCAATTCATCAACCATAGCGGGTGAGCCAATTACAATGGTACTCCTTTGGTGTAGTTCCTTCGGTTCTAATTCTAAAATACGTTTCAATTGCGAGTTGAGTGCCTTCCCACCCGCCTGTTCTACGAGCATAGACAAAGGATTGCATTCGTATAACAACCGCAGTTTCCCTTTTGGGTATTTGCGGGTACTTGGATAAAGGAAAATACCTCCTTGTATCAAAATCCGGTGAATATCGCTCACCATACTGCCAATATAGCGCAATCCATAGTTCTGATCGCTACAATGGTCAATGTAACGGCGCATTTCTAAGTCAAATTTAGAATAGTATCCTTGGTTTACAGAGTAGAATTTGCCACTATCGGGAATACGCATATTGCGATGGCTCAAACAAAATTCGCCAATAGATGGATCAAGGGTAAAGCCATTCACCCCTCGGCCTGTGGTGTAAACCAAGATAGTGGATGTGCCATATAGTACATATCCTGCGGCCACTTGTTTAGCGCCAGCTTGCAAAAAATCATCGATGGAAGCGGGTGTATCAGGAGGTGTATTCCGCCGATAAATGGCAAAAATAGTACCCACGGAAACATTCACATCAATATTAGACGATCCATCCAAGGGGTCAAACATGACTACATAGTGGCTTTGTTTGGAGCCTACAGGCGGTATTAACTGAATATCATCGTTCTCTTCGGACGCAATTGCGCAACATTCACCCGAATTTTGTAAACATTCGATGAGTTTTTCGTTAGCATATACGTCCAATTTCTGCTGTGTATCGCCAGAGGTATTGGCTGCTCCGTCGGCATCGCCTGTGATATTGACAAGACCTGCTTTATTTACTTCACGGTTTACGATTTTGGCGGCTACACCTATATCGCGCAAGAGACCAGTGAGTTCGCCTGTAGCAAATTCGAAATCTTTTTCGGAACGGATAATAAATTCGTCAAGGGTAACAATACGATGAGACGGCAAGGCATTCGCCGTTGCGGGTACTTTTTTTGTGGTGGGCATAACATAATAGGTTCGATCAACCAAGTCACTTGATTGATTCGGGTGGTGGTGGTTAAGGCAATAATGTCTATTGTATGAGGCCGTCTATTACATAAAAGGCCGTTTTATCCTAAAAATACTTACCGAACAAGGGTTGCAAAGCCCTTATATTCTAGTTTTTCTCCTCTTGGTGCTGTAAAGGTTACCCGGTACACATATACACCTGTGGGCGACATAGAGCCAGTTTGTTGCGCCCTGCCGTTCCATTGTTCAGAGGGATCACTGGTTTCAAAAACGAGTTCTCCCCAACGGTTCCAAATGGTCATATTAAAGTCTGTTACACCCTCTAAGAATCCTTTGCCAAAGAAGCCATCATTGATACCATCGCTGTTAGGCGTGAATGCGTTGGGCATGATCCAACGGATTTCAGGTTTGATATCAATAAATTTTACTAACGAATCCTTACAACCCTCCGGATGCGTAACAACCAACAAAATGCGCATCAAACCCGTATCAGGGAAGGTATAAACTGGACTGGTTTGATTTGAAGTCTCAAACTTGTCAAATTTCCAAAACCATCGGTTAGCATCGGTTGACATATCTGTAAACGTAACTGTTCGCATCAGATTGGTTACAATTTCCGGCGAATAACTAAAGTTAGCAGTGGGCGAAGGGACTACCCGAATCAAATTGGTAAAAGTATCGGTTACATAGCACCCAATAGGGGAGGTAATCGCTACGCTTACTGTAAATAGCCCAGGCGTATCATAAATATGGGTTGGGCTAATGACATTTTGTATGGAATCTCCGTCTCCAAAATTCCAGGTAATATCATACGTAGAGTCAATTGGGACTGATAAGTTTTCAAAAGTAATAATACCGGGCTGGCATCCAATAAAACTACTGGGTTTTACAAT
>JAAFHO010000030.1:0-5165 GCA_013297575.1 Chitinophagales bacterium | reverse complement strand
CTTTGGTTAAAACATCCGTGCAGTTATTGGTATCTGTAATTTTTAAGCGTACTGGATGCTCACCGGGTACTAGATAGGTATAAACAGGGCTTTGATCTGTAGAAACACCATTTGGTACACCAAATTGCCATTTCCAATCTGTAATGGTGGCTTCGGCAGTGGATAAATCCGTAAAGGTGACAGGCCCAGCAACACAAGTATCGTAAGCATAACTAAAATCAGCATTCAATCCGGGGAAAATATCTACAACGATATTAGCGGAATCTTTACATTCTTCGCCTGGATTGAGTAATAATTTACCTAAATAACGGCTGGGCTTTGGGAATGGAATGGTTGGGCTCCAATCCGAATCATTGGTATATGGTACGCCATCCAAATCAAATCGCCATTCAAATTTATCAACAAATTGCTTGTCCAAACTTTTGTTTTCAATATAAAGATCTTTGGCTCCGCATGCACTGATGTAATATGTCTTTGGTCCCGTGATTATTAGGGTGTCACCACCGTCAATTAAGGCCAAAACCCTAGGATCACAATTCGCTACATTAAACTGAAAATCTCGTTTTATGGTAGATAGTTTAATACCAGCGCGGTATTCATCGACACAAACACCTACCACAAAACGCCCTTCCTTATTAGGGACACCTGAAATAAGGCCTGTAACGGGGTTGATGGTAATTTGTGGATTACCCCCAATTGGATTGCCTGGCGAATATTGGGGCTGGATAAATGGCACTGGGTCGAATGGTGGCGCACATGGCGGCTGTGGTTGCGCCCCTTCGCATTCAGTGTAACCAGGACTCGTCAAAATGGGGCCTCCACCCACTTCAGGTGCACAAAAAGAATAAACCAATTGATCTCCGTCCACATCTGTGGCAGAGTGGTCAAAAATCAGTGGCGCATCTTTACAAATAATAATGGGTGGGAAGTCATTAAAAACTGGAGAATTATTGCAAAATGTTTGTGCTTTTGGTGTTATTTCAACGGAATACGTTGCTCCCACTGATTCAGGGTCGTAAATATTGACAATACTATTATTCCGGCAACACCTTTGGTAAACGATAAAATAACTATCAATTTGCTCAATGGGTAATATTATTTCAAAAGAATAAACCCCTCTCTCAACACAAACAAAAGGCACATTTTGAATACATGCTGGGGTATCGGGGATTATCTTTGCTACGGACAAATTAGTTATACTTCGGGTCGTAAATAGGCTATTAACATTTGCCGAACCTTTATAAATAGAAAAATACGCAGGGCTATCAAAATCCGCTCCACCTGTACTTGGGTCGCAGTCGCGGTAAATAAGCATAGTAATCCTATACTTCCGTCCGGTGGGAGTTTGTTCTAGGCACTCATAGGTTACTTCACCTCCAATGATATGCTTGGCGTAAGAGATTGACGGTGAACACACACCGAGCATAAACAATAAAAATATGCGCAAAATAACTTGCATCGGTTGAAAATTTTTTATGATTTTTATAGTGTAGTAAATAAAGTGGAAACAATAATTTTCCTCTTAAAAAAAGATAAATTATTGTTTCCACATTTCAAATGGCAAAAGTACAATTGAAATCAGAACTTGACTTCGTTTTATTTCCGCTTTCCTAACGAATTAGGGTTGCATATCCTTTATACTCGAATTTTTCACCTTTAGGACCTGTAAATGATACGGTATAAACATACACTCCGTTGGGTGACATACCTCCTGTTTTTTGCGACCGCCCTGTCCAAAATTCCAAAGGATCTTCTGTTGCAAATACCAATTCACCCCAACGGTTCCAAATCGCCATGTTGAAATTGGTGGCACAAAGCATACTACCTTTACCTGAAAAACCGTCATTAATCCCATCACCGTTGGGTGTAAAGGCATTAGGCATATACCATTGTAGAACGGGTTTTATATCAATAAATTGTACCGTCGAATCTTTACAACCATTGGTATCTATAATTCTTAAACTTACAGGATACTCACCCGGTACTTGATAGGTATAAACTGGGCTTTGATCCGTAGAAGCCTCATTGGATACACCAAATTGCCATTTCCAATCTCTAATATTGGCCTCGGCAGTGGATAAATCCGTAAAAGTGACAGGACCAGCAACACAAGTATCGTAAGCATAACTAAAATCAGCGTTCAATCCCGGGAAAATATCAACCACAATATTAGCGGTATCTGCACACTCTTCACCTGGATTGAGTAATAATTGACCAAAATAACGGCTGGGCTTTGGAAATGGAATGGTTGGACTCCAATCCGAATCATTGGTATATGGTACGCCATCCAAATCAAATCGCCATTCAAATTTATTGATAAATTGCTGATCCAAACTTTTGTTTTCAATATAAAGATCTTTGGCGCCGCAAGCACTCAAATAATAGCCAGTTGGGGTTAACAAGAGTGTATCTCCTCCTTCAACTAAGACCAAGACCGTAAGATCGCAATCGGCTACATTAAACTGAAAATCTCGTTTGATCGTTGAAAGTTTTACACCATCGCGGTATTCATCGACACAAACGCCTACCACAAAACGCCCTACCTTGTTAGGGATACCCGAAATAAGGCCAGTAACCGAGTCAATGGTAATTTGTGGGTTGCCTCCAATCGGGTTAGTTGGCGAATATTGAGGCTGGATAAATGGCACTGGGGCAAATGGTGGTGCACATGGCGGCTGAGGTTGTGCCCCGCCGCAGTCGGTGTAATTTTGACTCGTCAAACCTGGCCCTCCACCCATTTCTGGTGCACAAAACGAATAGACCAATTGATCTCCGTCCACATCGCTGGCGGAATGATCGAAAAGCAGTGGTGCATCTTTACAGATAATAGTGGGTGGGAAATCATTAAAAACTGGAGAATTATTACAAAATGTTTGTGCTTTTGGCGTTATTTCAACGGAATACGTTGCTCCTATTGTTTCTGGATCATAAATATTGACAATACTATTATTCCGGCAACACCTTTGGTAAACGATAAAATAGCTATCAATCTCCTCTATGGGTAGTATTGTTTCAAAAGAATAACGCCCTCTCTCAACACAAACATAAGGTACATTTTGAATACATGCTGGGGTATCGGGGATAATATATGTTACGGACACATTCGTAATTGCTTGGGTCGTAAATAGGGTATTGAGGTTTGCTGAACCTTTATAAATAGAAAAATAAGCAGGGTTATCAAAATCCGCTCCACCAGTACTTGGGTCGCAGTCGCGGTAAATAAGCATAGTAATCCTATACTTCCGTCCGGTGGGAGTTTGTTCTAGGCACTCATAGGTTACTTCACCTCCAATGATGTGTTTCGCGTAAGAGATTAACGGAGAACCCACACCGAGCATCAACAATAAAAATATGCGCAAAAAAACTTGCATCGGTTGAATTTTTTATGATTTTTATGGTGTCTAATAAAGTGGAAACAATAATTTTCCTCTCAAAAAAAGATAAATTATTGTTTCCACATTTCAAATGGTAAAAGTACAATTGAAGTCAGAACTTTACTGCCTTAAATTTCCTCTTTCCTAACGGATTAAGGTTGCATATCCTTTATACTCGAATTTTTCACCCCTGGGGCCTGTAAATGATACGGTATAAACGTACACTCCATTGGGTGACATACCTCCTGTTTGTTGCGCCCGGCCAGTCCAAAATTCTAATGGATCATCTGTCTCAAAAACCAATTCTCCCCAACGGTTCCAAATCGCCATGTTGAAATTGGTAGCACCTCGCATAATACCTTTTCCTAAGAAACCATCATTAGTCCCATCGCCGTTGGGCGTAAAGGCATTGGGCATAAACCACTGCACAACTGGCTTTATATCAATAAATTGTACCGTCGAATCTTTACAACCTTCAGGATGAGTAACAATGAGCAATACACGCATTAGACCTGTATCGGGAAATGAAAAAGTAGGATTTTGTTTGTTGGAGTAATCAAAACGGTCAAATTTCCAGTACCAACGTTCCGCATCTTTCGATTGATCTACGAAATTGACTATTGGATTGAAAAAATCAAGTTCTTCGGGGGTATAGGTAAAGTCGGCAATAGGCGGTTCATACGTTTTAATCAATGCAGGGAATGAATCGGAAACAAAACAACCGATTGGCGAGGTAATTTCCACTCTTACATCATAAGTCCCCGCTGCTGGGTATATATGCGTTGGGCTAATCACGCCAGATGTATCGGTGCCGTCGCCAAAATACCATTTTATATCATAAGTTTCATCAATGGGCGCCGAAAGATTGGTAAAACTTATATCGGCAGGGATACAACCTTTATATTTATCGGGCTGTATGATAATATAAGGCGGTGCCGGATAATAGTTGATTGTTTTATTGATGACATCGTAACATTGATTTTTGTCGGTTACTCTTAAACGGACTGGAAAATCGCCGGGAATGGTATAAAGATAAGCGGGATTTTGCGAGGAGGATACTCCATTAGGTACCCCAAATTGCCATTCCCATTTATTCACTTCGCCTTCACTTGTGGACAAATCCGTAAATTGTACGGCATCTGCTACGCATGTATCGTATTTAAAACTAAAATCTGCTTTTACTTCTGGGAAAATATCAACAATGATGTTGGCCGTATCCGAACAGAGTCCTGCACCTGGATTGAGATACAATTTGCCAAAATAACGGCCCGATTCGGGAAAGTTGATTGTCGGACTCCAATCTGAATCATTCAAGTAGGGCGTTCCTAGCAGATCGAATCGCCATTCAAATTTTTCTATAAAATTGATATCAATACTTTTGTTTTCAATATAGAGTTCTTTCCCGCCACAAGTGTTGAGGTAATAGCCGCCTTGTGTAAAGACTAATGTATCACCACCATCAATTTTAGCCAGCACTGTAGGATCACAATCTGCAACATTAAACTGAAAATCTCGTTTTACCGTGGATAGTTTTACCCCATTTCGATATTCGTCCACGCAGACTCCGACCACAAACCGTCCCACCTTGTTGGGGGTACCCGTAATTACACCCGTTACCGGATTAATTGTCACTTGCGGATCGCCGCCCATTGGGTTACTAGGGGAATATTGTGGTTGTATAAACGGTACAGACATAAACGATTCTGGTCCACATGGAGGATCAGGTGCAATGGCTTCGCACGGATCGCCTGTAAAACCTTTACCCCCGCCTATTTCTGGGGCGCAAAAACT
>JAAFHO010000003.1 GCA_013297575.1 Chitinophagales bacterium | reverse complement strand
TGAAAAAGACCCACAATACTGGACGTATTATGTTCGTGCTAAAATTGCTGCCAAATTGGGCAAATGCGATGTAGCAAAAGCCGATGCATTAAAGGGTATCGAAATGGCGAAAAAAGAGAATGATCCCGCGTATGTGGCGAATCATGAGAAGATTTTGGCGCAATGCAAGTAGCGGATGACCTACGTGTCATCCCATCGCGTGTCATCCGTAGCAGATGACCAGTGTGTCATCCCATCGTATGTCATCCCTAGCGGATGACACACAGGTTGGATGACACATAGGTCATTCATTACAGCTTATACTTTTCGATGTCCCGGCGTTCTTTTTTCGTTGGACGACCAGAACCGCGCTCTCTTGCTTCGGCGGATTGTTGTTGGTTGTTTTCGAACCAAGCTTGATACTTGTTTTTCTCTGATTCGGGGGTAATATCTTCGTAGCAAGTAACGGCAATAGGAGCACCCACTCGCTTTTCGATGAGATCAATTACTTTATATTCAAAGTTAAAACCATCTTTTCGGCAAACCACGGTTTCTCCTCTAGCAACCAAGTAGGAGGGTTTAACAGAGTCACCGCCGATTTTAACCTTGCCCCCCTTGCACGCATCGGTGGCAAGGGTTCGGCTTTTGAAAATACGAATACTCCAAAGCCACTTGTCTATTCTTACTTTTTCCATAATTTAAGGTGCAAATATACGAGACAAAAAGTACTTTAGTAATGATAAAACATGACAGAAAAACAACGCGCTTATCTCATTTTGCATTTTTGTGTAATGGTATGGGGATTTACGGCAATTTTAGGTAAATTAATTAGTCTTCAAGCCCTGCCATTGGTTTGGTGGAGGGTTTTTTTATGCAGTATCACCTTGTTTTTTGTGGTAAATAAGGCCGAGCGCATGGCTCCGGGGCTTAGGGGTTCCATGCGTATGTTGGGCATTGGTATGGTAATTGGTGTTCATTGGCTTTGTTTTTATGGTGCGATAAAGCTCTCCAATGCCTCGATCGCACTTGCAATGATGGCAATGACTTCTTTTTTCTCTGCTTTGGTAGAGCCACTTATTCTAAAGAAACGCTTTGTTTGGAGGGAATTGGTCTTGGGCATCCTAATACTTCCCGGTATGTGGCTGATTATTGATGATTTGGATTGGACAATGCGTCAAGGCGTAATGGTAGGTACTTTATCGGCACTTTTGGCTGCGATATTTACCTCTTTAAATAAAAGGGAAATCGATCTTTACAGCCCTAAGCCACTTACCATGAGTTTCTACGAATTAACTGGCGGTGTAATCATTACCTCAATTGCCTTGGCGGTAGTCCAACCCGATTGGGAAACGATTGTACCAGTTGGCATCGACTGGCTTTGGCTATTTATTCTGGCGTATTTTTGTACCCTATTGACTCATTTTTTGGTACTAAAAGCCATGCGTCACTTGGGAGCATTTACCGTTAATTTAACTACAAACCTTGAGCCTGTGTACGGTATAGCCTTGGCGATTCTTATTTTTAGAGAAGATCAGCATTTGCACCCCAGTTTCTATATAGGTGTACTGATAGTACTCTGTGCCGTGTTGTGCCATCCATTTTTGAAAGGAGTAGATAAAGTTGTGCAAGTTGTGGACTAGACATGCATCTTATTCTTGTCGCAGTGGTTGATTTGATTTGATCACAATTTTTTTTCGATTAAAGTCAATTTTATCGTCCTTTCTCATTTCATTCAATACCATCGCTACAGTTTGGCGGGTTGCCCCGATCATGGTCGCAATATCTTGTTGTGTAAGCCCCTCGTGGAGCAATGTTTCGATCGGTATGGGAGCATTATTGCTTGTTATATTTTCTTCAAGGAAAAAAGTAATACGCGTACGTACATCAGCGGTGAGGAGCACTTCGAGCCTTTTTTCAGATCGGTACAGTGCTTTTGCAATTGTTTCGATAACTCCCTTAGAAAATTGCTCAGATTGGTGCATAAGTTGGGTAACCATTTCACAAGGAATAGTCAATATCGTACAAAATGGACTCAAAGACTTGGCATAATGGACTCTTACAGATTTACCAGTTAGACTACCAAATCCAAAAAAATCTAAGGGTTTAAAGATATGCTGAATCAATTCTTTCCCATCGGGAAGGATAATTCCATTTTTGATTACCCCTTCCAGAAGTAAACATATTTCGTTGTTTTTCTCGCCGGGTTTAAAAATAAATGTATTCTTAGGAAAAGTATGTACTTTTACCTTTGTAACTACCTCATTAAGTAGTTCGCGGCTCAAACTGTTCAAAAGGGGTAATTCTGACAGTTCAAGTGAATTTAACAGGTTAGAATGGCTCATAACAGGCGTTTCGACATGATTAAATACAATTAGTAACGCAACTGAATCCAAAATTGTGCCAATTTGTTAAAATTAGCACAATTTGCTCTAAATACCCCTATTAATTTAATAATTTTAATTAAATACCATTTCTCTTGGTGCGATTAAAGAAAACGCGTTCTTTTGCAATCTCAATATTTACAAATACTTATGGTTCAAGCTCATACACTTTTTACAGATTTTGATATCGCACTCTATCAATCTGGCAAACATTTTCGACTTTACGAGAAAATGGGTAGTCATTGTATTGAAATAAATAACCGCAAAGGTACTTATTTCGCCGTATGGGCCCCTAACGCCAAACGGGTCAGTATAACAGGAGATTTTAATGGCTGGAATCCAGATACACATGTGTTACTACCTCGGTGGGACAAAAGCGGTATTTGGGAGGGTTTTGTACCTGGCATTGGCCATGGTACGGTGTATAAATACCATATTACGATGCACAATGGTGCTGCATTGGATAAAGGTGACCCATTTGCCCGCAGATGGGAAACCCCGCCTCGCACTGCAAGTATGGTTTGGGACCAATCTTATGATTGGCAAGATCAGGACTGGCTGACGCAACGTGCCAAAATTGCGGGGCAACCAAAGCCTTGGTCGGTATATGAAGTCCA
Source organism: Chitinophagales bacterium (assembly GCA_013297575.1). GTDB lineage: Bacteria > Bacteroidota > Bacteroidia > Chitinophagales > Saprospiraceae > M3007. The sequence continues at coordinate 30,054 of JAAFHO010000003.1, read as the reverse complement.
CCTAGGATCTTGGAAAAAAAAGGTGGAAGATGGTAATCGATCCCTCAATTTTAAGGAATTAGCAGATGAATTGGTGCAATACGTCTCTGATATGGGTTTTACTCATGTCGAATTTATGCCCATGATGGAACACCCCTATTTCCCATCTTGGGGCTATCAAATAACAGGTTTTTTCGCACCTACTTCTCGTTTTGGTAACCCCGAAGACCTCAAACTCTTGGTCGATCGTTTCCATCAAGCGGGCATTGGGGTTATTTTGGATTGGGTGCCTTCGCATTTTCCGGGCGATATACATGGCTTGTATTTATTTGATGGCTCGCATTTGTACGAATACGCAGACCCACGTAAGGGCTATCACCCCGATTGGAATAGTTATATTTTTGATTATGGTCGTAATGAAGTACGCTCTTTCTTAATTTCCAACGCGTTATTTTGGCTCGATCAGTACCATGTGGATGGTTTACGTGTAGATGCAGTAGCTTCTATGCTTTACCTTGATTATTCGCGCAAAGAAGGAGAATGGATACCTAATGTATATGGCGGTAAAGAGAATTTGGAGGCCATTTCATTACTGCGTGAGTTCAACGAAACAGTATATAAAGAATTTCCCGGCGTGGAAACCATTGCTGAAGAAAGTACTGCTTTCCCCGGCGTCAGTAAGCCAATTTGGGACGGAGGCTTAGGTTTTGGCCAAAAATGGATGATGGGTTGGATGCACGATTCGCTTAATTATTTTAAGCGTCCTACGGCATTTCGCCGTTGGCATCAAAATGAAATTACATTCTCGATGGTGTACGCCTTTTCAGAGCGGTTTATGTTGCCCCTCAGCCACGACGAAGTAGTACACCTCAAGTCGTCATTGCTGTTTAAAATGCCCGGTGATGAATGGCAAAAACACGCCAATTTACGCGCATTATTTGGCCATCAATGGACACACCCAGGCACACATTTACTCTTTATGGGCGGCGAAATAGCGCAAACTACCGAATGGAGCCACGATCGTGGCGTAACTTGGGAATTGCTCCAATACGAACTCCACAAAGGTTGTCAGGAATGGGTACGCGACCTCAATAAAATGTATGTCCACTATCCTGCACTTTGGCGCAATGCGTTCTCGCCAGAGGGCTATGAATGGATCAGTGGCGACGATACCGAGAACTCCGTGGTTTCGTTTTTGCGAAAAGGAAACGAAACAGATAAGGTACTTTTGGTCGTTTGCCATTTCCAAGCCAATGCCATGGAACAGTACAGTGTGGGTGTTCCATCTAGTGGTACCTGGAAAGAAGTACTTAATAGCGATGATAAGAAATATGGTGGCTCTGGGATGATAAACGGTGATTTGAAAGCCGTAAAAAAGGCATCACATGGACAAGATTACTCCGTTTCTTTCAAATTGGCACCGCTTGCTGTTATGATTTTTGAAGGCAACCCCGGCAAGCCTAAAGTTGCAGAAAAAACAAAAGTAAAGGCCATAGATACTGGAAAAAAGACAAAATAGACTGCGGCGCTGTAGGTTTTGTGCATGAAAATCGGATAAAATCCCCTATAAATATATGCACAAAACCTAACAGCGTTCCGTATAGTGGCATCGGAATCCTGCAAGTTGAATAGACATTATACAGCATTCGTTTTGTCTAAATACTTAAATTATATTTGACTTATTTTCTGTGTAATACCTCCAGCCGACCAAACCCGCTCCAGCCACACCAAAAGCATTTGCAGTGCCATGCCAGGCGCGCATCGTTGGGATATTCAATAATTCAATTGGATAAAATGGCCTAAGTGCATAAGCCAAGGCCAATGTCATGGTAAAAAATAGCGCTATGCAAAGGATGCCCCACGTAATACGAGTAGTTTTGGGTAGTTCATTGGTTTGAAAGGCAATTTTGCCGTATCGAAATGAGGTTAACCAACCCGATAAGGCTACAGCAGCGGCAGCAAAGGCTTCAAATGTAAAATCATGCGTAATTTGTGCAATAGTAATACCCACTGCTGTTAAAGGGACGGCTGCTACAGAAAGCCAACACGCTAGTTTTCCTGTTTTACTGGGCCAATATTCGGTAACTAATCCAACAAGACTAGGAAAAATAAGTCCCGCATAATGAAAGTGTACACCTGTGAGTAGCACAATTGCCGGATCAAAATCCAAAGGTTGCCAGCCAAGACGGTCGCTCATTGTCCATAGACCACCTACTACCATAAATATGCGCCCCGATGCTTGTGCCACTTGATCGGCGGAGCGTTTTTTTTGAATCAGCCACTCTACCCCCACCTGAAATTGCCAAAGTGTAACCAATAACCAAGGTAATGTTGCGCATCCAGCCGCTATGCCCTGAGGGAGCATAAATGCAGTTACCAAAGATAATGCTGCCCCAAATAGCCACCAGTGTTGCCGATCAGTGGCAATATTAGGGATCAAAGGCACCCAAACCAATGCTGCCAATTGTAGTATTAATGCCGCCCAAAGGTGTTGATCTGCACTGGGGCGTTCGGCAAGAACCAGTACAATCCAAATGGCAATGCCTAGCCCAATAGTCCATCTTGAAGCAGTCGTTTTAGTGGTCATGGAGTGTTAGATTAGGGGATTATGGGGTCCATCGCATTACCGGAGTCTTTTCTAAATTTGGCCTGTAACAAACGCATGATGGGGTAACCAATACGCGCCATCCAAAAACGCGGTTTTGAAAATGCTTTGATGGTGTACCAAACATCGCCAGCGGTATCTATTTCCACCAAAAATAATTCCTCTCCACATTCCACATGTCCGGGCAAAGTGCCATAAGCAAAACCAAATCGAGTAGATTCGTCAATAACATAAATAATTCGACAGGAATTGCGCCACCATAATCCACCGAAACGCGCATACATCGCTACTGTTTCGCCAACAACGATTGGAGCCTGTTCGGGTAGTATTTTTGTCCAATGACTGGGAAACATCCGCCAATCGCGGATATTTTGTTTGGCGGATTCAAAAACCTGCTGCCCATTTCCAATCATAACACGTTGAAAATCATTATCGTACCCATTTATTTTTGTACTTAAGGCAGTACCATTGAGGGGGGAATAAGTTATATCTAGTTGGCCTTGAGCAAGGAGAAAAGCCTTGGTCTGCTGGAATGAAGGAATATGAAGGTAAACCATATCGTTGGATTTTCATTTTTTTCTGAAAATTAAATAAATAACGTAGATACTTTACTTATTGTTTTAAGGAGATGAAAAATTTTATTCTTTTGCCTATGTTTGCGTCGGGTATTTCCCCCAATTTTTAATAGAGACAATATGTTATACTTATGCAATTCATCCATTTACTAGAAAAACTTGACTGGCGTTCGCTATTGTCTGTATGTGCTGTAATTACAAGTATGAGCGGGTTGTATGTCTCAAATCGGCAACTCCAAATCGCTTCTGAAGCACAACAGGCATCTGTATTTCCCTATTTAACAATGGCATACAACAATAACCACGAGCATATTGAATTATTTGTAAAAAATGAAGGCAATGGGCCTGCGTTTATCAGTGGCGTGGAAGTACGTTTGCGCGATTCAGTGTATGGTGATTTTTGGACTCCAGTAAATCATTTTTTGGATACACTACAGGCGAAGAAAAAAATCTTTACTTCAAAAAGTGACTTGTTGTCTGGCTGGGTCATTCGCCCAGATGGTGGGCAATACACACTTTTTCGTTTAGATGGATTGGATACTTTCACGACTAATCAATTTTGGCGGTTTTATGCGGATAAAGATAAGGCTGTAGAAGCAAAAATATGGTATTTCGACCTCTACAACAATTGTTGGGTATTCGATTTCAATAAAGCCAGTGTAGAAAGGTGCGAAAAATGCCCCAAAGAGGTATTACACAGATGATCCGTTGAACCGTGGCACTCTTTTATTGTTGATATACAGTAAACTAAATTTATACTTCATTTATATGTTCCATTTAAAAGTAGGCGATGCCGCTCCCGATTTCACATCTGTTAATGAGAAAAATGAAACCATTAGCCTTTCCGATTATAAAGGCAAAAAATTGGTTATTTATTTTTACCCAAAAGATGATACACCCGGTTGTACCGCACAAGCATGTAGCCTCCGCGATGGCTATCCAATGTTTCAAAGTAAAGGATACGAAATACTTGGCGTAAGCCCGGATGCACCAAAAAAACACGTGAAATTTATCGAAAAATACAGTTTGCCTTTTAGTTTATTGGCCGACGAAACCCACGCAGTGGCAGAGTCTTACGGTGTTTGGGGGCAGAAAAAATTTATGGGACGCACCTACGATGGTATCCACCGCACCACTTTTGTCATTGATGAAAACGGTACAATAGAGCAAATTATTGAAAAAGTAGATACTGCAGGGCATACGGAGCAGTTGATCGGATAAATCTTGGTGAGGAACGGAGTCGAAATAACTCCCACCATTGATGCTAATCTTTTGAAGCCATATTTCCCGTTTTTTGCGTTAAATAGCCCCACTATTCGCCTTAAAAAACAGTTATCTGCCTCCAAAATCTTTAGCCTGAATGGTAGGACTTATTTCGACTCCGTTCCTGAGGGATCTATACGTTGTAACTATATATCCCTCACCATTTTTGTGTGCGGAATACCGTCTTCCAAGTATTCCTCTCCTGTGGAAACAAATCCTAGGCTAGCGTAAAATGCTAATAAATAGGATTGTGCCCCTATTTTAATGGGTTCGTTACCAAATAAGTGTAAGCACAAGGCTATACTTTTTTCCATCAGTAATTTTCCAACACCTTGTCCGCGTACCGATGGCGCATTCACGACCCGGCCAATCGACATATAATTGGGGTAAGACAACCCTTTCGGCAATAATCTGGTATAGGCAACCAATTGCCCCGCATCATTTCGGCACATCAAATGGAACGATTCTTGGTCTTTTCCATCGGTATCCAGATATGGACAATTTTGTTCCACTACAAAAACCTCTTGTCGGAGCGACAAAATTTCGTAAAGTTCTTGTGGGGTGAGTTCGGCAAAGGGTAAACAGGTAAAGTGCATTTAAGAATTGTGCTAAAGGCGATATAGATTAATATTGGAGGCAACCTTTTTTCAAAAAGATGCTTCATTCTTAGACAAACCAATATTTTTCACAAAATTATGAATAAAAATTATTTTAACGTGCTGTTTTACAGCGCACTGCTTATTTTTTGTCTTTTTCCAGGCAATGCTAACGCTCAAGAGCATCGTATCGGCTTTCAAGTGGGCGCTGGTTTAACAAATGTATCTATGCCCAAACTAAATGTAGAGGGTCATCAAATACATGGATCATCGAGTACGAGTTCTTATGCCGCCGCTGTGGTAATAGAACGCACTTTCAAAAAAAATAAACTTGGGATCAATGTAGAACCCGGATTTATCAAAAGGGGCTTCAAAACTAATGGTGCTACTGGTTTATTAAGCCCTGTTACTGCATTTTATTACTCTAGTTTGCCCATTTCATGCTTTGTCCAACCATTAGGTAACGACAGGCTACGGTTATCCTGCGGACTTGAAATGGCATATTTATTAAAAACAACCGTAAATGACGCATCGCTAACACCAGCAGCTAAAGAACTTTACAACAAATATGATCTATTGGGATTTATTGGTGTGCAAGCACGGGTGTACCATAAACTTTCTTTAGGCGTAAGGGTAAACAGAGCATTTACTCCCGTCACAAGTGTAGAATATAGTAATGACCAAGGTGAATCATTAGGAACGTCCGGTTGGTACAATATGAATGCTCAATTATACGCCCGATATTATTTTTACCAAAGCACATCAAAGTCGTAATTTATCTACGAACGGCACTATTAAAGTGACGAACGACATTTTTTTTGCGGTTTTGCTAAAATTTTCAGATTTTAGCAAAACCCAATCTAATTCGGAAAACAGGCTTTTGAAGCCGCCAACAAGCAAACAAATTTTGCATTTTAGGCAAAAATAAAAATTTATTTTTAAATAGAGTCAAGGACTACATTAAAAGTCAATATTGTGCAAAAAAAATTATCATTAATTTGGTAAATAATTCAAAAATACGCTTTAATATTGCACCAAGTAGTTTTTGTGTTTATTTGTTTGGGTTAGAGCCTCTCGCCGCAATAGGTGGAGAGGCTTTTTTTATGTAAATACTTAACCCACTCCCATTTCGGCCAAAAAAGGTCAATTTTCAGTCATACTACTTCGGCAGGCTCAGTATAAATTCGCCATTTTTTTCGTCCGATGCGCTGCATCGAACTCAAAAAAGTGGCTAGTCTGACCAAAAATTACCTACTTTTTTGACTCGAAACCGTTGGGCTAAGTTTTTACTTTTATGTTCTTCTAAAGTAATAGTCATTAAATAAAATGAACCACCCTCTTACAAGGATGGTCCATATAGAAAATTCTAAAAAAAAGGTTTATGCGCTCTTACAGCGTTACTGTGTAATCGGAAATCGGATGGCCTAAAAACCCATTGTTTGATTAAATTCCAAGTTCAAATTCAACACGACGGTTTTTAGATTTACCTGCTTTAGTCGTATTATCTGAAACTGGTTTAGATTCGCCGAAACCGGCGTATTTCATTCGATTTTGTGCAATGCCCTTTGATACAAAATAATCAAAGCATGCTTTTGCACGTGCATCGGAGAGTTTTTGATTGGAATCAGTTGTGCCGTCGCTATCGGTATGACCATTAATCGAAAGGTTAAAATTAGGGTATCTGCCTAACACTTCAACTACTTGATCCAGTATACCATACGAAGAGGTTTTGATGATTGATTTGGCGGGTTCAAACTGCACGCCATAGATGGCAGCATCCAGTATTTTTTTATCGGTATCTGATACGCCAGGACACCCGCCATTCGTGGCAGTTCCAGCCTGTTTAGGGCATTTATCTAAAGCATCAGTGATACCATCCGCATCCAAATCGGGGCAGCCTCCCATATTGGCAATACCTGCTACATCGGGGCATTTGTCGTCATCGTCCAAAACGCCATCAGCGTCGCGGTCTTTTTTAGGGCAACCTGCATTGGCCGCTGTACCAGACTCATTTGGGCATTTGTCATCGGCATCTTTTATGCCATCACCGTCACTATCCGGGCAACCACCTAATTTGATCGAGCCGTACGTATCAGGGCAAGCATCTTTACTATCGGTTACGCCGTCTTTGTCTTTATCCGGGCATCCGCCAGTAACCAAAGCGCCTTTCACTTCGGGACATTGGTCGCTTTTATCGGCAATACCATCGCCGTCGGTATCGGGGCAGCCACCATTAGCGTTTAATCCTTTTTCTTCGGGGCAATTATCCAAATTATCGGCTACGCCATCACCATCCGTATCGGGGCATCCTCCGGTTTCTTTTTTACCTTTTATATCTGGACAAGCGTCATTGGCATCCGAAATACCATCTTGGTCGCGATCAGAGATATAAGGAATACGATATGTAGCAGTGATATTGGTAAAAGTATAGGAATCATTTTTGCGTGAATTACCTGCAAAACTAACACCATCAATATAGTCGTCAAATAAAACACGAATCCCGGTTTCCAAACCCAACACCCAGTTTTCGTTGATATCGATCTTCACACCTAGACCTAACGGCATAATTAGGTGTCCTTCTTTATAGGATGCTTTATCTTTGTTAATGCGTTCTCTTAGAGCTTCATTACCGGCTTCGTTGTAAAAAACAGTGGGTTTGCTCATTACATAACCGCCACCGCCATAGATATAAGGAGAAACAATCCTGCGGAAACTACCATTAGATTTCCAGCGACGTTTACCCAGCAAGTCCATTTCTGCCACGATAGAACCTTCTGTTATAGGTGCTGAAAAACGGAAGCCACGGGCAGCCCGAGCGGTATAGTTATTGTCGTTGCCGGATATTTCACTGTATAAAATATTCGCACGCAAGGCAATATTATTATCCAAATGGTAGCGCAATAGCAAGCCCCCACCAATATTGTTTTCGTAAATACCAAAATCGTTGAGGTCGTTTTGCGATTGTGTAACGCCGGCTTGTAATCCGAGTTCCCATTTGTTATGGCGGATTTGTGCTGTGGAAATAACCGCCAGCAATAAGAACATGGTGAGGGGGAGGTAATACTTAATCATAATAAAAAAAGGTTAATAAATGGAGTGCGATAGATTTGACTGTGTTGCAAATTTAAGTCTTTTCTTAACACTAAATATCAAATAAACAATTATCGTGCCAAAAATACCATTTATTGGGTAGAAGACAAATGATTAAATATGTTAAACGGGGCTAAATAACGTTTATTGGTCTAAATTTAAAAAAACAGGTACTAATTTTCAAAATAAAGGTTATTGATTTTCGGCAGATAAAATACTGCAATTCAGGGGAAGTAATGGGGTGTTTACCGATAAAGTAAACTAAGGCCTCGTAGGTTTTGTGCATGAAAAAATCGTATGCAGTCCAAATAAATATATGCACAAAACCTAACGACGCTCCGTATAAATACTCCATTAAAGGGCATAGGATACCCATTTTAAAGGCACAAATTACTAAATATGCTATTCTAATATTATTTTTTTAAACACAAAGCCTCCGTCTATCTCCAACCGTATGGTATAAATACCTTTGGATAATGCTTCGCGGTTAAATTGTAGTATTGTGTTGTTAATGTTCTGAAACCCGCGCACTAAATGTCCTTGTGTATCCCATATTTCGGCATTTTGAATAAAGTGGTCGTCGGCATCTATCGTAATAGACTGGGATGCTGGATTAGGGTAGGCATTGACTGTGGTGGGATTACCCAGCAGAACAGGCGGTTGGTGGAAACCAGATGAGTCTGAATAAAAGTGATAACTGCGCAATATCTCCGCAATATTCAAATTGGGGTCATAAACAAAAACTGTACGTAAGTTAATGAGCTGGTCTTCAACATAAGTAGTATTGGTAGTAATTTTGTTTACTGTACTGTCCGTAATATAATATGATTCAAGACGAATGTCTCTGATCTGGCTATCATAAAAACGGAAGTCTTCTGTTCTTTTTTCCCATGATGAAGTATTTTTATTCCATAAATAGCTAAGAGCCTTCTTATCTTTTTGGGTATTCAAATAACGTATAAATACAACGTGACCAGATGGAATCCAAGAGGCCTCTACAGTGTCAAAATATTCATCATGCAAATCCAGCGTATCATCACTATAGGTTGTGGTAGTTCTAAGAAATGGCATTTGTACGCCATTTTCTTCTTTTGTTGTATAGGAAAACACCTCACGGTTGCTTGTATCGAAGGTTTTAACATTTCTCAGAGTGGTGAGTATGGTGCCTGATTCATCCAAATACAAAATCTTTACGTCATCTTGCGTCCCAACAATTGAATTAAATTTGTAATAATATCGTTCACTATTGTAATAGGTATTGAACTTTTGAGATCGACTATAAACATAAAATGAGTCAAGTGCATTGGATATATCATTCCAATATAGTTGAAAACCCAATGTTAGCACAAAAGCCGTGTCAATATACCGACTTATTTCAGTAGAAAGAAGTTGCCCTTGTTGGCCAATGCAATAAGTGGTTTTGTAACTAGACCCGAATATTCCATCTCCTTGTATCACTTCGGTAGTGATAGACTGCTTATTTGGTACAGAATTATCAAATATTTCTCTTCTCGTTAAGATAGAATCAGCCCCCTTAGAAGAGTACGTGAGGATAGAATCTAATACTAGATCTGATCTATTTGATGCACCATACGGTACACTTGATTCTGGAAGATATTCCGCTATTTGTGGATATTGCGCTAAAATATCTGCTGGAATAGTGTTTTTTTGCGCCATTAAGGCTTGTGACGCGATCCAAAAAGAAAGAAAGAATATTTTTTTCATATTTTTATAGATTTTAAAAAACGAAGTTACGGCAGGTTTTTGAGAAAATCTAGTGTAGCGTATAGTTTTAAAGGATAATATTTTAGTTTGCAAGGAATGGGTTAACGGCTTGCATAGAGGAGCGTGTTCTAATAAAGGATCGCCAAATACCCAATTACACTATTTCATCCGAAAACCCTTTTAATTAACAAGCCGATCAGCACACTATACGTAATAAGGCATATTACAAAACCAAAAATTCCAAAAACAATGGGCAATATCCAAGCATCTTTTCCATTTAAGGTGGCTTTGGTGGGGTCGTTGGGCAAATACCAAATGGACACCTGCTGACCGGGTTCATAGTAGCAAGGAGTAGTGTACAAGGATGAATAGTACTTTTTTACCTCACCACTTTGGGTCATAAATTGTACTACAGGTGCTGCTGCGCTAGAAATAGGTTCGCCCGTGCGGCGTGGCTTGCGAAACGTTTCGACCACAATACCTTCGGTCTCGATGCCTTGGGTAATAATGCTATAACTGGAGCACCATTCCCGATAGGCAATACAGAGAAAAAGGGTGCCAGCAATGGCAAAAACGATCGAAAAAACCAATTTGATTGGTACGTATAAATCCATAATTTGATGCGTTGAATGGTGATGTGTTGAAAAGTGCGCTTATATTCCCTATTAGCCGCCTAAATAGTTAAAGAATGCCTCAAAAGTGGGGATTGCACGTCAATATATGCAATAATTTTGTAGTGAAGTGTAGTAAAATTCAAGTAAAGCGGGTAGTACCACAGATTTGTGGCAACTCAGTTCCTTCTCTTAACAATTTTTATCGTTCCTAATAAAGAAAATGGATAGACTAATCGTACTTTTGCCATTTACGGAAAAGAAACTATGCAAAAAGGTACTGGGATATGGCTGAATAAATTTATCAGCGAAAGTGGTTTGTGCTCGCGCAGGGTGGCCGACAAATATATAGAGCAGGGACACGTATTTATCAATGGAAAACGTGCTCAAAAAGGCGATCAGGTGCACAACGGCGATCGGATACGGGTGAATGGCCAAGAATTGGAGCCACGCCAAGATGAGGATTTGGTCTTTATTGCCTTCAATAAACCCGTAGGTGTGGTATCTACGACCGAAAAAAACACGGTAGATAATATTGTCGATTATGTAAACCATAGTGCGCGTATTTTCCCTATTGGCCGCTTGGATAAAGACTCGCAAGGTCTTATTTTCCTAACCAACAACGGAGATATGGTCAACAAAATCCTCCGCGCAGGGAATAACCACGAAAAAGAGTACGTCGTCACGGTCAATAAAGTATTCAACGACTCTTTTATTGAAAGTATGGCCAGTGGCGTTCCTATATTAGGTGTTACCACCAAAAAATGTAAGGTGACCGCAGAAGGACCGAAGACGTTTAGGATTATTTTAAAACAGGGGTTGAACCGCCAAATTAGAAGAATGTGCGAACATTTTGGCTTTGAAGTGACTAAACTTGAACGGGTTCGGATTATGAATATTTCGGTTACGGGTATTCCACAGGGGCATTGGCGCGACCTGACCGAAAAAGAAATGGAAGAAATCAATAAACTTACCAAAGACTCTTCCTCCGAAGTAGTTAAAAAAACACCGCCAGCACCCGCTAAAAAGAAACCAGCACCGGATATGCGTTTTGCCGATCCAGAACCGCCTCGAAGTCGCACAGGACGCGCACCATCCAATGGTGAGGGACGCAAACCCAAACCCGATACGCGCTTCTCCGATGCTAAACCTTACTCCGATAGATCCGGGAAAAAAACAACTGGCGGTGCGCCAAAATCGAAAAGTACAGGAAGAAGTACGGGTGGTAAACCCAAACCTGCTTCCGGTGGCCGTAGAAAAGGAGGTAGTGGGCGTTCGGGGCGTTGAGTGTGTTACTTATTGATATTCAATTCATTAGAGTCTCTTTATTATTAACCACTAATAGTACCGACTTCAGTTTTATAAAAAACAAAGATCTTTTTCTTATAAATAAGTGAAGATCGTCTATTTTGAATAGATAACTCTTCTATTTTTGCATTACAATAAAACGGCTCAAACTCATTTTTGGGCTGTGTTCGACTAATATACAATTTTCCTCCTGTGATTTTGTCCAAAACTTCGGGTTCATACTTTCGGCTACGAATAACATCATTACATTCATTAATAAATCGCTCCGAGGCATTAAATTTATCGGGTGAAAAGTAATAAACAAAAACATTTAAGCCATTTATTTGCTTTGTTAAGTCTATTTCTGTGCATGTTTCACTTATAAAAACTTTATCCAAATCTAATTTGATAATGATGACATGGGTAGTATCTTCCCAGTCGTAACCGACCAAGGTTAAATAACCACATCCAGAAGCACCGCTATTTTTCGCAGTAATTGTATCCTGCGGGAGAAGACACCCGAGGTTTTGGTTTTGTAACTCATTATTAGATCTTGGTTGAGTTGAAATAGTAGTACAACTATAGAAGACAAATATCAATATAGTTGCCCTAAAAATAAATTTTATCATCATTGCTTTTTTAGGTATAACGGTTCTTATGGGTAGAAATATCCTAGCCTAAGTATCTTAAAAGGTGTAGGGAAAGGTCAAACCATCACTCTTCCCAATCCAAACAACATCTTCTTCTACCCCTTTAAATAGTACAAAACAAGACACAATATCGGTAATTTTATTCCACGTAAGTCGATTTTGAAAATTAAATTTACCTTTTTTCGACACCATAACAAAGGAAACATGCTGAAAACAAAACCACAATTCAGATAATCGCCACAAAAGATCATTATTTATATCATCTCTTTTACAAGTAAACGTTATTTCAAAAAAATCCTTCGGAACATTCATACTATTAGCAATTGAATTTACCCTGTTTAATTGATTAATTAAACCATTTACGTCTTCTTCGGGTCTAGCAATTTCAACATACAAATCGCCTTCAACTAAAGCAAGATGACTTTCTAATACAGCAATCAAATTTGTCCTAATGAAATAATGATCTCCGCTAAACTTAATAGAATATAAATTATATTTATGTTTTTTATAGTTAATATTGAATTCTTGCATTATTTTAATGTATTGAAAAATGGGGGCTTAAAACTGGATGAATACCACGTTCTTTGTACGTTGCTACCATAATTAACGCCATCCCAGTAAAATATAACTGTTGGATAGTGTTCTAAAAGGGGTGTCAAAGATAAAAAGAAAGTAAATAACTTGTTGGACTTCCGCACTAAAATTGACATCCAAACAAGATTAAACAGCACAATTAAATGTATTTTCAAAAAAGGTGTCGCATTTAAATGGCCACATGAATGCTTCTATGTGCGAGTACGTTACTTATTTAACAGTTTTTTTACCCGATCTCTTATGCCTTTCAGTTTTTCTATATCCCATTCAACGGTATGATCAACGAAAACAAAGATAGAATTTCCACGAGCATAAAATAAAATAGGACCACCTTGTTCTGTTGGATAACCCCACTCTTCTACCTTATACTTATTTACGACTTTCATAAATTTATCACATTGATATGAGTAATAAAATTGAATCTCAAAAACTGTATAAGGGAAATACCCAGAATAAGGCATTGGGCTTTTCGTAGGAAGATCCACTTTTGCTACTTGAAAGAGCACATAATTGTCTAAAATATTGGAAAAATGTGTTTCGTATTGCAAAAAAATTTTAAATCTAACAAGATCTTCCTGGTAATATACAATGTCAGATGATTTTAACTTATCCCAAATTAAAGTAGTATCTCCTTGAGCATGCGTCCACAAGTCTTGTGGATCAACATAATGGCTATCATGCTCTTCTATTACTAAAACCCTAGAGGTAATTGAGGTATCGACCTTTTGAGCCAGGGCAAATTGAAAAGGTATGATTGCGATTAATGCTAGTGATAAAATTTTCATGTAATTTATTTTTTACTTTTTAATTGGAACTGGCGAACTCGAAGGTAATGAAAAAGTATTTAATGGACTTCTGCACTAAAGTTGACACCCAAACAAGATGAAGCAGCACAATTTAATGTTTTTTCAAACGAGTATGCTACCTATCTAACAGTTTTTTTACCCGATTTCTCACCGTCTTCAGTTTTTCTATGTCCCATTCACCAAAACCGCTATCATCTATGAAAACGAAAATAGATTGTTCATTAGCATAAAATAAAACAGGGCCACCTTCTTCTGTTGGGTGTCCTAAGACTTCAACTTTATACTTATCGATGACTTGCATAAATTTATCACATTGATAAGGATAATAAAATTGAATTTCAAAAACTGTACAATAAAAATACTTTAAACTGGATTTTGAATTTTTCAAAGGCAAAGACACATTAGCAATTTGACGCGCTACATAGTTGTTCAAAATATTGGAAAAATGTGTTTTGTATTGCAAAACTTTCTCGAATCTGGTAAATTCTTGTTGAAAAAATACAATATCAGATGCTTTCAATGTATCCCAAATTAACGTTGTATCTTTTTCACAATACAAATCAAGTTGGGTATTTTGATAATGAACATCATATTCGTCTAGTGGCAAAACCTTATAGGTGATTGCTGTATCAACCTTTTGGGCTTGTACAATTTGAAACGGTATTAATGCGATTATTACTAGGACTAAAATTTTCATATAATTTATTTTTTTCTTTTTAATTGGAACTGGCCAACTCGAGTATAATGAAAAAGTATTTACTGGACTTCTGAACTAAAGTTGACATCCAAATAAGATGAAGTAGATTAATTTAATTTTTTTTCACATTTAAATAGCCGCATAAGGGCTTCTGTGTGCAGATTCGCTACTTATTTAACAGTTTTTTTACCCGATCTCTTACGCCCTTCAGTTTTTCTATATCCCATTCATCGGTCCAATCTACGAACACAAAGATAGAGCGATCTTCCGAATGAAATAAAATGGAGCCACCTTGTTCTGTTGGATACCCCCACTCTTCTACCTTATACTTATCAATAACTTGCATAAATTTATCACATTGATAAGGGTAATAAAACTGAATTTCAAAAACTGTGTAGTCCCCGCCCCCAAATTTAGGTACTTTATTTTTCGTGGGCACATCCACTTTCGCAACCTGACAAGCCACATAGTTATTTAAAATATTAGAAAAATGTGTTTCGTATTGCAAAAACTCTTGAAATTTAAGAAATTCTTGTTGAAAAGGCTCAATGTCCGATGATTTTAATTTATCCCAAATTAAAGTGGTATCTTTTTCAGCATATAAGCCGAATAGCGAAAAAAAATAATGACTATCATTACCCTTTATTGTTAAAACCCTATAAGTAATTGAGGTATCGACCGTTTGAGTCCGGGCAATTTGAAACGGTATTAATGCGATTATTACTAGGACTAAAATTTTCATATTATTTTTTAAAATTGAAATAGATGGACTCGATGGTTATGAAAAAGCATGTACTGGACTTCTGAACTAAGGTTGACATCCTTTTTCAAGGGTTGCTCCATCTCGAACATATCCTCTGGTATGGAGCGATTTCAAGGTAAGGAGATTACCATTTGTAGTTGTAATTAAGATACCTAATAAAAGCAAAAACAAGAATCAATTTGACGATCATTTCGCTAGAAGTACATTTTTTGATAAACAATATTTCCTAAAGGGGTAGATTTTTGACCTACATCAACAATAGCCTTTTTAATATCTTTAATATCTTGTCTAGCGATGAATTCAGCCATCAAATCATCAATATATTCATCTTCTACATCAGTCCTTTTGCTGAGTATTATTTTTACTTGTATTTCAGAACCATACATTTCAAAAGATACACTATAAAATCTATCGTTAATATTGCGATGTAATGCGTCCATGAGAAGACAAGATTGGTATTTTATTTCTAAGTTGTTCTCAATCATAATATTGCTGCTTTGGAAAACAGTAAATTAGGTAACCAAGTGTAATAAATTGGCAGCCATTCTCCTTTATTTTCGTTAAATTTTTCTTTCGATATGAATACAATATTTATTCCAATTGTATACCCTTCTAAAATATGCTCAATATCCTTTTTATATGTACTTTTTATTGTTGTCTCTTCAAGGATAACAACCTGAATTTCAATATTTTTCAAGAATGAGTGATAACTTATATCAAGAATATTATCAGGGATATTGATCAAAAATACCTGCATCAGACTATATTCAATCTCAAGATATTCGATATTATAATTTCTCATCTTTCTTAAATTTGTTTGGTTATTGAGACAGAAAAAAATAGCAACTAAAACTTCTTGAGCATCTTTGATTCTATCTAAATATCTCTAGCCTTTTTTTTCAGTTAGAGCATAAAAATCATTTAGTAAGTACCAAAGCGGTTACCTCACTACCATTCAGTCAGACAACAGTTTCAGCATTAATAATCAACCCGTTCTACAATCATAGGCAGTACTTTAATCACTGAATCTTTCTGCGGATTTATTCTAATTTTTAGTTGAATACACCCGCTTTTAGGATGATTGCATACTTCTTTCAAATAATAATCAATTCTGCCCTGATCCGACGAAGAATTATATTCACGGCTAGGCTGGCCGAAAAGTTGATGGATTTCTTTACGTGATAAACCTTTTAAGCAGGCATTTGACATTTTATTAAAATATATCCGTGTGGCTGACCCTATCGCAGTATCAGACTGAATGGTAAATACATTGCTGTCTAATAACCGCCAATTAGATTGAATAAGATCTATAAAAGGCAAGCACTCTTCACTCACAACGCGTGGAGGCTTAATTAGTAATGGAGGAGTGCTTTTACAAGAGCATAGCAGCAACAAAAATAATGCGGTTAGTCTCATATTTCTATCATTATATGGGTTTTTAGAGCGTTCCGGAACCCACAAAAAAAAACGTCAACAAGACCTTTACCTCTCGTTGACGTTCCATATCATCTATCCAATTTTGTTAACGACTAGAACTCCGCACTACCGGGATACCTCGGGAACGCAATCACGTCGCGGATATTGGTCATACCTGTCACAAACAGGATCAAACGCTCAAAACCAAGGCCAAAACCCGCATGTGGGCAAGTTCCAAATTTGCGGGTATCCAAGTACCAGTAGAGTTCTTCTTCGGGAATGTGCATGGCTTTCATTTTGGCCAGTAACACATCGTAACGCTCTTCGCGCTGCGATCCACCTACTATTTCACCGATGCCTGGGAACAAAATATCCATCGCCCGCACTGTTTCTTTACCCGGTTCGGTGCCATCGTTGAGGCGCATATAAAACGACTTAATGGCCGATGGGTAATCAGTAAGGATTACCGGTTTTTTGAAATGCTTTTCTACCAAATAACGCTCGTGCTCGCTCTGCAAATCGGCACCCCAGCCCTCAATTGGGTACTGGAATTTGCCTTTTTTATTCGGTGTCGAGTTCCGCAAAATCTCCACCGCCTCGGTATAAGTCAGGCGTTCAAAATCATTTTCAGTCACAAAGCGCAATTTTTCAGTCAAAGTCAGTTCGCTGCGCTGGTCTTGTGGTTTGGATTTTTCTTCCTCGATTAAACGCGCTTCTAATATCGCCAAATCATCTTTACAGTTTTCTAGGGCGTAAGCAATCACATAACGCAACATATCCTCTGCGAGGTTCATGTTATCATTGAGGTCGTTGAAGGCTACCTCTGGTTCGATCATCCAGAACTCGGCCAAGTGGCGGGTAGTATTGGAGTTTTCGGCGCGGAAAGTAGGGCCAAACGTATAAACTTCACCCAAAGCCATGGCACCCAATTCTGCTTCCAATTGCCCTGAAACCGTCAAATTAGCCGATCTGCCAAAGAAATCTTTAGAAAAATCAACCGCGCCTTGCTCGTCCAAAGGTGGTTTTTGCGCATCCAAAGTAGTAACGCGGAACATTTCACCCGCACCTTCGGCATCACTGGCGGTGATAATAGGCGTGTGCAAATAGAAAAAACCACGGTCGTTGAAAAACTTATGTACCGCAAAAGCCAGCGCGTGGCGAATCCGGAATACCGCAGCAAACGTATTGGTACGGAAGCGCAAATGTGCTTTTTCCCGTAAAAACTCTAAGGATTGCTTTTTCTGCTGCAATGGATATTCTTCCAAATTGCAATCGCCATAAATCGTAATGTCCGATGCTTTAATTTCGATTTTTTGGCCTTGGCCTTGGCTCTCAATTACGATACCGATGGCCCCAATGGCTGCTCCAAATTTGATGCGTTTGAGCAATTCGGGATCAGTGTTTTCGCTATCGACAACGATTTGTATATTATTGGCCGTAGAGCCATCATTTAATGCTATAAATTGACTGTTGCGAAAGGCTTTTACCCATCCCTTCACCTGTACTGCTGTTCCAATAGGCTCCGTTTGGAGCAATGCTGCAATTTTTGTGCGTTGCATGTGAATGTTTAAACTGTTATGGATTGAATATGAAAAACTAAAAAATAATGCATTTGCAAAGCATGTACTACTTCGCAAATGCACCATTTAAAAGATCATTTATTGTCCTAGATTCCCGCCTGGCGGCATTTTTGGCATATACGGCTCGAACTGTTTTTCCAACTCCTGCATCAACGCCTGATCCTTCATTTGAGCGGCTGTACCCATCAGGGTTTGTACGGTGCCCATGAGGAACTGCATATCTTGCTTGTAAGCCGTTTTGAATCGCGGCTCTTGTGCGTCGTAATATTGGAATTGTTCTTGCGCTTGTTTTGCAATTTCGCGGACTTTGGCTGCTGCTTTTTCGTTGTTTCCTGCACGAGCGTAGTTGTCGGCCATATAAGCGGAGAACTGGTCGTGTGCAAAATTCATGGTTGGGAATACCTCGAAGAATTTATCGGAAAGTGCTACTGCTTTGTCCTTTTTATCTTCGATCACCAATTGGCGACCTAAGCGGATCATCGTGAGTTTCATGGTTTGCAGACTTGGCAAATACGATTTATTTACAAACAAGTGCTTTTTGTCAAAATTACCCCATGACCATTTGTTCATAATATTATCATAAGCCAAATCCGTATTGACGCTACCCGAACCTACAATACCATATTCTTGTTGGCTGCGGCCTTTTACAGGCACCAAACGCAGACCAAGACCCTCCAATTGGAGATAATCTTCTAAGCCCATCAAACGGTCTTCGCGGCAAGTAACGGCCCAATAAATAGGACGATCCCAAATATTGGACGTAATAATGTCCATGATCGCCAATTGATCTTTAATGATATAGGTGGTTTTTTCGCCCAAATTCATGTGGATCGTATCTACTACAGTACGCGATGAATCGCCACGCGCTACGATATTATTTTTATAAATGGCTTCTTTGTCCACCGGAATATACATCAGGTGCGAAGGCAAATAGGAGTCAAAATCGCGGCTACCGCTACCAGAAGGCACGGGGTGATTTTCACCTAGGAATTTCACCACATCTTTGAGGCTCATTTCCTTTGCTTTACCCGGCTCAGTGGTATAAGGAATTTGTACCCGTTTGAAACCGCGTATTTGCTCCGCTGGGATACTCATTT
This sequence comes from Chitinophagales bacterium, assembly GCA_013297575.1. GTDB lineage: Bacteria > Bacteroidota > Bacteroidia > Chitinophagales > Saprospiraceae > M3007. The sequence continues at coordinate 10,720 of JAAFHO010000003.1, read as the reverse complement.
TGATCGGTTCCGAATTGTTTACTTTACGGCGCAATTGGTTGATATACCAATCCACAGCGATCAAGGACAAATTCACTACACGGACATCGGTACGGATATTTTCCACCTCTTGGCAGTACCAAAGCGGATAAGTATCGTTGTCGCCGTAGGTAAATATAATGGCGTTGGGTTGGCAACTTTCCAAGAAGTTCTTAGCGTAGTCGCGGCTACCTGTATGCTCTGCGCGGGAATGGTCGTCCCAGTTTTGGGTCACCATCAGGAATGGAGCAACCAACCCTACTACGGTGGCCAATGCGCCGGGTACAATACCGTTCATTTTTGCCTTTTCGGCCAATAATTGGTAGATACCAAGAACAGCCATACCAACCCAAATAGCAAAAGTAAAGAACGAGCCCACCAAGACATAATCGCGTTCGCGTGGCTCATTGGGCGGTTGATTGGAATATACAATGATACCAATACCGGTGATGATAAACAACGACATTAAAGCCGCAAAATCGCGGGGTGCGCGCTTATAATGGAAAAACATACCAAACAAACCCAAAAAGAATGGGATCATATAGTACTTGTTATTGGCCTGATTGATATTCTTTTGGAACTCTGGTAATGCTTCAGAGTTGCCGATCCAACCGGAATCAATGGCATCAAAACCTGTAATCCAGTGACCCGCACTAGGATCCCAAGAGTAATAACCTTGGTCGCCATTTTGACGACCCGAGAAATTCCACATAAAATAACGCCACCACATCCATTTGATTTGGTATTTCCAAAAGAACTCAAAATGGTCGGCAACTGTAATAGCACCGCTTTTTTTATCAATCCAGTCGCGATAAATTTTTGGGCGGCCTTGTGAATAGTCGCTCATGCGCGGGAAGAAAACTTTGCTATTCGCAGGATATACATAATCTACTTTTTCATCCACCACCGAGTATTTGTCGCCTACTCTACCATAACGTGGCTCTGAAATAACGTCAATCGGTTTTGCATCAAAATCCGGGCCGTACAATAATGGACGCTCACCGTATTGTTCGCGGTTGAGGTACGGTAACAAGCGCATCGGATCCGATGGATCGTTCATATTGATTGGCGTATTGGCCATGGCGCGAATAATCACTGTGCCATAAGAGAAATACGCAATAGTAACCAAGCCTACGGCTACGATTAAACGTTGCAAAAGACCATTATTAGTACGGCGTGCATATTGTAAACCGAAATATATCACTGCTGCAAAAATAGCCAATACCGCTACAATACCAGAATAGAATGGCAAACCAAAACTATTCACGAATAATTTATCAAAAAACGCCCAAAAACGAGGGATGCCCGTAATGATAAAATATTGGATACCTACAATAAATAACACCCCCACAAAAGCAGCACTCAAAGTACCCATAACGGATACGTTTTTGGCTTTTTTGAAGTAGTAAAACATCGCCAATGCCGGGAAGGTAAGCAAACTCAATAAGTGTACGCCCATAGATAAGGCAACGCCGAACATCGCAAAAACCAACCACCGATCGGCATCAGCCGTATTGGGTAATTGGTACCATTTCAAAGTAGCCCAAAGGGTTAAGCACGTAAAGAAGGTGGACATCGCATACACCTCGCCCTCTACCGCCGAAAACCAAATAGAAGAACAAAATGCGGTAGTTAAACCCGCTACTACACCAGCACCCGCTAATGCAAAAGATTGCCCGCTCGTTAATTCACCATCGCGACCCACCAAGGCCAACCGACCTAAAATGGTGGCACTCCAGCAAATAAATGTACCTGCAAAAGCCGTACAAATTGCAGAAAGTAGGTTGACAGAAAAAGCGATCATGGCCGGATCACTCGAAAGTAAAGTGGCAACCCACGCAAACATACGACCTACTAATAGAAAGATTGGCGCACCGGGCGGGTGTACTACTTGCAATTTGTAAGCACCTGAAATAAATTCACCGCAGTCCCAAAGACTACCAGTACGTTCGGCTGCAAAGCCGAGCACAAGTGCAGAAATAGCAAACACAATCCAGCCCGCTACGTTATTCAATGTTTTAAACGAATTCATATACTACTGATTTTCAATACTTTGTTTAAAATTACCTGCATAAAACCAGCACCAACCACCGCGGTAGTCAGTACTGGATAAAAAAAAACTGCCGCAAAACTAATGCAAGGCGGCGAATTATGTCTCATTTCGTCCGAAAATATAAGTGATGGGTATAAGATATGAGCGAAATAGTTGGATTGGCTACGTTTTCGGGTATGATATTTGCTACCCCCATCCCCCCTTATCTTTTCAAGATAGACTATGCAAAATTGATTTTGTTGCATTTATACTTCGGCTCTTTTGGTATTGGGTATTAAAACCGCATGATGTCCCCTAAATTTATGCACAAAAACTAAAGGCGTTCAGTCAATATCTTATTTATACCAAAAAATGGCATTTATTTGATGTATTGATATTAATTTTGCCATTCAATTATTTTTACAGCAATACCCAACCTTAGCACCAGTTATCTGCGTTTCCGTTATTAGGAACGAAAAAGCAATTCTTAGATGATATAGTAAAGGTAAGCAATCTGATTCCAATACTGCCCAGTTACCATCGTGTAGCCCGATGCACGGCAAATTACGGAAAATGATCGTTTTTTATCTTCAAGTAGCATTATTTACGTGTTCTTAATCGGGATTGTATTTTTATAATCATTTCATAATCAACGAGTTTTGGGGACAATCTCAAGGCTATTTTTTCATTATTCATCATTTATCTCATGAACGTTTTTCCAAAATTGTTGGTAGCCATTGCGCTACTATTGTTTGCTCAGCATGTACGTGCTCAGAATAATCCCATTACAGCCATTAGTGTTGGAAGTATATTGGCATCCGCTGGTGATACAATATATGTACCCGTTTCGGCTAAAAATTTCACTAATATTATTGGGATGCAATATGCCCACAACTGGGAATCAACTGGATTAAAATTAATTTCTGTCAGCGCTAAAGCACTCAAAGACAAGGGAATTTTCGATTATAATCTGTCTGTTGCTGGAAGGTGTATCTTGATATTTGAGTCTTTAGCAGGAGGATCAACCGTCCCGCTTACCTTACCCGACAATGTTGTACTTTATGAACTTTGTTTTGTAGTGACCGGGAATATACCCAAAATTAATATTCTTACCAATGGCGTTGGACTACCAGTTGCCACGCCTCCTGGTATTTACAACAGCAATAGCACTGATCTTTTTAGCACCGCAGCTAATATAACTGGTCAAGTTTGTATTATTGAAAACCCGTTTATCATGACCGTAGGAAACGGAACGGCTGCGATAGGTGACACGATTTGTGTACCTGTAACAGCTAAAAACTATACCGATATTGTAGCGATGCAATACACCCATAGCTGGAATCCTAGCAGTCTTACGCTTATTTCGATAAAAAACAATATACTGGTAGATACGGGTATTTTTTCTTACAACCTATTATCTTCCGGGCGTTGCCTAGTTAGTTTTGAATACCTTTTTGGTTCAAGTAATAGTGGGCTTTCCATACCTGATAGTACTGTTTTGTACGAACTTTGTTTTGTAACTTCGGGTACATCTACCTCTGTAGTAGTAAAAACGAGTGGAGAGGGATCTCCTGTTGCATCACCGCCATCGGTAGAGAATTATTTGGGACAAAATGTATTTCTGCCCAATTTCAATGTGAGTGGCACTATTTATATTCAACAACCGCTATTTGTGGTACACGTGGGTAGTGGAACCGTTTTGTTGGGCGATACGATTTGTGTACCTGTGTGGGCTGAAAACTTTAATGACCTCGTCGGGATGCAATATGCGCATAATTGGGATGCAGGTGGACTTGAGTTTGTCGGTATAAAAAATGGTATGCTGGCCAGCAATGGTAGCTTTGGCTATAATCATATCATTGCTGGGAGAACGATAATACAGTTTGATATCTCAACCTCCCCTTACCCGCTCACCTTACCCGACAGCGTAGTCTTGTACGAGCTCTGTTTTGTGGCTACTGGAAATGCGCCCAAAATATTTGTAGAGACCAATGGAGTGGGTATGATTCCCTCCGCTCCTGCAGCAGTGGAAAACAGTTTGGATCAAAATGTATTTTCGGCTGATTTGAATGCTTCTGGTGTTATTTGCGTAGAAAGCGCACCTACTATTATTACAGTAGGCAGCGATACGGTTACGGTAGGTGATACCGTTTGCGTACCTGTTTTTGCTAAAAAACTCACCGATATGACAACGATGCAATTTGCCCATACTTGGGATAATACCCAGTTGGAATTACTACAAATACAGCCAGGCGCACTAAAAGACTATGGTACTTTGGAGAATAATATCAACAGTACAGGTTTTTGTATTGTAATTTTTGAGCAATCCCCTTTCCTTCTAAATGGCATAACACTACCCGATACCACCGTTTTATACGAACTTTGTTTCAAAGTAAAGGGTAATGGCCCCAAAACCAGCATATTGACCAATGGAGTAGGTATGGGACCTACTACACCGCCCGCCATTGAAAACACAGGAGGTATTAATTCATTCAACGCTGCCTTAAATATTCCGGGTGTCATTTGTATTATGCCACCATCCAGCACTTATCAACCCGATAATGCGCAGTATATCAGGGCTAATCCAAACCCATTCGATCAAATGCTCGTATTTGAAAATACATCGGGCAGTACGCAAGATATGGTACTATACTCGGCATTAGGCGAAAGAATTTTGAGTAAAACCCTTCCATCGGGTATGCAATCTATCGAAACGGGACAATTGCCGGCTGGTATGTATTATTGGCAGGTGTTGGAAGAAGGCAGGCCAGTAGGTACTGGTAAATTGGTGAAAAAATAGACATCAAATTGTTAAACTACCTTGTATTCTTGATCTATGGAATGCAAGGTAGTTTTTTTATGATCTTCTCGCCCTTAGAAAAGCAGTGCTTAAACGATGAGACCGATTAGGGATGCACTGTAACTCAATGCTTCATTTCTGCGGGTGTAAGCAATTTTGTAAACGAAAGAGAACCCAATGTCCATTTCCCATTTTCATTAACATACACTTCTGTTACCATAAATGGATTAGTTACTTCATTTCCTCCTACAACTGCAAGCAAGGTGATTTTATTCAATAAGATAGCAGTATTACCAATTATATGAACCGACACTTCTTCAATATCTGCTTTTTTATAATGAATTCCGCCACTTTTAATTATATTGACTTCTTGTTCTTTCCCCCAACTGCCGCCCATGTGAACGAATACAGATTTTTCATTAAAAAGCATCGCCAATGTATCTGCTTTTTTTTCTGACATCCAACGCCATTTGTCTTTGGAAAGATTTATTATTTCTTGTTCGGCAGTCGTACTTTTTATTGTTGTATTGATTGGACTCTTACTGTATTCTTCATCAGTTACCTGTTGCAACCAAATTGTCTTTCCTTTTTGGGCTGGCGAACTTGCGATATAACTTACGCTACTTGTAGGGGTTGCTCCGTGCCAATGTTCCACATCGGGCTGGCATTTTATCACTTCGCCTTTATGAATTGTTTGTTTGGGCTTACCTTTTTCTTGATAATAGCCTTCTCCTTCGGTAATCATAAGAATTTGTCCACCTGGATGTTTATGCCAATGCAACCTTGCTCCTGACGCGAAAGTAGCAAAAGCAATGCTATTATTGAAAACACTATCCGCTCCAGATAATTCTTTGAGCCAAACGTCGCCGATATGATGTATATTAGGTGATTTTTCTCCTTTTAAGAAAAAAGAAGTTTCTTGTGCTGATGCCAGCTGTGTCGTAAAAAAAGCAAAGGTTACAATGGTAAAATGCAATACTTGTTTCATAATTAATTATTTTTTACTTTTATTTTCAATGTAAAATTAAAGAATGCAAACCTCTGAAAATAAGTACGGCTGTAAAAGTAAAATACAAACGGAAAGTTGTAAAAATCAAAGATTCCTAAATTGGAGGGGCGTTTGTCCGACATGCTTCTTGAAAAAATTGTTAAAATTAGGCGTTTCTTCAAAGCCTAATGAATATGCTATTTCAGAAACATTCCAATTGCTATGTTTCAATAAAGACTTAGCCTCTTGTACGATTCGTTGAGTAATAATTTGAGTAGTTGTTTTTTGAGTAATTAGTTTAACAGATCTGTTTAAATGATTAACATGAATAGATAAATGATGTGCAAACGCTGATGCAGCACGAAGATTCATTTTTTGATTATTTTCATCAATTGGAAATTGACGTTCTAACAGTTCTAAAAACAAGGATGTAATTCGATTAGAAGAATTATTTTTTGACTGTTCAAAATTATTGGAAGGCTGCAATTTCATCGCCAAATGTATGAGTTCAAAAGCCATATTTCGCAAAACATCGTCTTTGTAAACATAGTCTGTATTGATTTCAAGAAGCATTTTTTCAAAGATAGAAGCAGCTATCTCGAATTCGTTAGCGGTTAATTCAAAAATATGTGTCCCGTTGGGTTTGAAAATGTCATATTGATTGATCTTACCAAATTGATTAAAAAAATCGGGCGTAAAAAAGCAAAAAAAACCGCTGATGATTTGGTCTCGCTTTTCCCAACTGTAAGGGATTTGTGGATTAGAAAAAGCGATAGCTTGTTCCTTAATTACGACACTTTTATCAGCATAATGAAAAACACCACTACCTTTAACTAAAGTAATTTTAAAATGTGCTCTTGCCCTATAAACCGTTGGGCTATTATTTTTTTCAAGAATAGGTGCAAGCCGAAAGATATTAAACTGTCCCAAAGAAGGGTCTGAATATACATTTAAAGGTTTCTTATCTGCCATTAAAAATTTGATAGTTAAGTATTTGAACACAATTAATTATCATTTTGAACTTGGGCTTTTCCGCCTATGCTACTTCGACAGGCTCAGCATGAATTCGACAGGCTCAGCATAAATCCTTCCCCATTTTTTCATTAGATAGTACCGCTATCTGCCTTAAAAATGGTTCATCTAGCCGAAAAATACCTACATTCAATTATGCAATTAATTGTGTCCAAATACTTATATTTACAAAATTGCAAAAAAAGAAACAAAGACAAGAAAATGATTAATTGTTACCCAAGAGAATGACTAAATAGGATTGTAACAACAATATCTAACCTTTCGCCACCTCCCGATAAGAAATAACCCATAATCCTACAAAAGTCAGCACTCCATTGACCAAAATTGTCAGGAATCCTACATCAAAGTACTGTTTACTACTTATTTCGATGATATAAGTAAGGATTGGCGCAGATATGCACACTATAGGTACATAACGGTCATGTAGGCTTAATTTTGTAAAAAGACCAAAGGCAAACAAGCCCAAAAGTGGCCCATAAGTATAACCTGCCAACTTAAAAATAAGTCCCAAAACAGCACCATCACTAAAAGCGTACAACAACTGAATAATAACAACAAAAACCAACGAAAATCCAAGGTGGACATAAGTGCGTTGTCGATGCAATTGCTTTTCAATGGCTGCTTTTCGAGCTTCGTTCTCACTATCACTGATGTATGGATCGTTTGGAACATTGGCTTTTTTCTCAAAATCAAGAAAATCAACGCAAAAGGAGGTTGTAAGTGCAGTAAGTGCACTATCCGAACTAGAATAGGTGCTGGCAACCAATCCGAGTATAAAGAAAATACCCGCTGCTGCATCCAAATGACTAAAGGCAATTTTGGGGTATAATTGATCGCTTTTGGCAGGAATTTCGATCCCAAGTGAATTGGCGTACATATACAACAATGCGCCCAAGATCATAAATGCAATATTAATTACAATCAGGTAGCAGCAGAACACCAACATATTTTTTTGCGCCTCTTTGATGTTTTTGCAGGCTAAATTCTTTTGCATCAAATCTTGGTCAAGCCCAGTCATGGCAATGGCTACAAGCGCACCGCTTAAAAACTGTTTGACAAAATGGTTAGGATCAGTAGCAAAATGATCCCAAAAGAACATTTGGCTATACCGGCTTTGGCTTACGGCTGTCCAAATTTCGCCAATACCATTAAATCCCAGCACTTTGCCTACCGAAAAAACCGTCCAAACCACTGCTGCAATAAAAAACGTAGTCATGATGGTATCTGTCCAAATGATAGTTTTCAAGCCACCTTTGAACGTATAGGCGTAAATCAAGGCCAGCATAATAAAAACAGTGGCAACAAATGGTACACCAAGTGGGCCGAATACCAAATTTTGCAATACCACCGCTGCTAAAAACATCCGAGCCGCTGAACCTACCGTACGCGAAATAATGAAAAACACCGCACCAGTTTTGTAGGAATTATATCCCAACCGCTGTTCCAAATATCCATAAATCGTAGTGAGTTGCAAACGATAATACATCGGCATAAGCACTGTGGCAATAAAAAAATACCCCACTAAATAACCCAAAACCACTTGAATATACCCGAAACCTCGATTGATACCTGCATCCAAACCCACCGATCCAGGCAATGAAATAAAGGTAACCCCGCTGATGCTTGTACCGATCATAGCATAAGCCACCACATACCACGGAACGTTCCTATTGGCTAGAAAAAAGCCCTCATTAGTGTTATTTCTGCCCGTAAACCAAGCTACTCCGATGAGCATCATGAAGTAACCGATAAGGATTACCAATACAATAACAGGTGATAGATATCCGTCCATAGTTTAATTTGAGCACAAAATGGTGCAACTTTCAGAGGCAAAGGTAATTTTTTTTCAACTTTAACAAGATTTATCTGGTGTAAATAAAAAAACCCTTTACCTTTGACCTGTCTTTTAACCAACCCGTTTCTTTAATATGTTTGACCGTATAATAAGAAATCTTACACAAAACGGTAAAAATGAGACCGTTGACAACCAAGGGAAATCTTCACTAGATGAACTAGCGGAGAACTCTCAAATACTGGACAAAGATAAAATGTCCCGTATCGAAGGTGGTCATACCAACAACCAGCATTTTAACGATGACCGGTTGGATATAACCTCTATGCCCGGCGGTGGCACTCCATCTTGATCTTTTACGTGGCAAAAAACTTAGAAAGTCATTCTGTTCAATCAGGATGGCTTTTTTTAGGCCCCCCAGCCCCCCTACTGCTATGCACTTACTCCACAACGACAATGATTTTGTTGCCATCATCAAACCCGCGGGAATTGGTGTTCAGCCCGATAAAACAGGTGAACAGTGTCTATTAGATCAAGCAGAACTTCATTTGGGGCAATCCCTTTTTGTAGTGCACCGTATCGACCGCCCTGTAAGCGGCATTGTTCTTTTTGCAAAAACTAAAACCGCCGCCCACGCATTGAGCGAACAGTTCAAGGAACGTGGTTTGACAAAAACATACCTTGCTGTAGTGGCAAATTTACCCGAGCCAACTACAGCCGAACTTGTCCACTACTTTGAAAAAAATGAATCTAAAAACAAAAGTCGTGTTTATACCGAAGATAAGGCAGGCCGCGAAAAAGGGATTTTAAAGTATCGGGTATTAGGCAGTTCGGAGCGTTACCATCTCCTCGAAATTCAATTATATACGGGGAAACACCACCAAATCAGGGCACAATTATCCGCTATTGGCTGCCCCATTAAAGGGGATGTAAAATATGGTGCAAAACGGGGCAATTTGGATCGATCTATACATTTGCACGCACATAAAATAACAATAAAACACCCTACTACTGGCGAATTACTGAGTTTTGTGGCAGATATTCCAAGTGGAGATACGGTATGGAGTGCTTTCTTAGACCAAATAAACAACCCATTGGTTCCATAATTTATGGTTAGGGCGTTTTAGGAACAATCTCGAACTAAAATGCTGTAAATGATGCATACAGCCGTTGTGCTTACAGCCCTAATGTTGTCCACGTAACGACAAACCAACTATAAAGTGGTTAGATCCTTAAGTGGACAACATTAGAATAGTTCAAGTCTTGTCAATTTATTCGACAAGATTTTTTTTATCTTTCTGGATGTAATACTTATTTACTTGAGCAAAGTCACGTTACCTTTTTTCTCCCAAATTTTGCCATTTCCGCATCGTACGCGTGCATACCATGCGTAGGAATCCGGAGTAGAGGAAACACCCTTAAAAATACCATCCCAACCAATGTGACTGACTTGCTCGGTTTCATATACCTTCTCACCCCAACGGTCCCAAACTACAAAGTAGAGTTCAGTCATATTGATACCGCGTACGCGGAAAAAGTCGTTATTGCCGTCGTTATTCGGAGAAAACGCATTTGGAACAAAGATAAATGGATCAATACAATCTGGCGAAATAACTGTAATCGTTGTATTGCCTACAATCGTACAGCCACTAGCATCCGTTACAACTACGTTATAATCTGTTGTTTCTTCTGGTGCGGCAGTAGGTGCGGCAATGGTTGGATCATCCAGAGTAGAGGCAGGTGTCCAATTGTAACTATATATAGAGCCTCCTGTTGTTGTAGCCGTAATTACTGCTGTTTCCCCAGGGCAAATGGTGGTCTTTCCTGTTACATTTAAGTCAAGTGCCAATTTAACCGGCGTTACCACAAAGTTAAGGGTATCTTTACACGCATATTGGTTCGTTACAATAACTGTATAAGTCGTTGCTGTTGTTGGGTTTACGTTTTGGATAGCACCTGTTGGTAAACCGCCCGACCACTGATAGTTCAAAATATCATTTGGATTGTTGTTCACAACTCCAATTTGTGCGCTCACACCATTACAAATATAAGTTGGTT
>JAAFHO010000298.1 GCA_013297575.1 Chitinophagales bacterium | reverse complement strand
TAGGGTGCTAACCCTATTTTTAAATATCAATACAAATGAGTGAGCAGAGCGCAACCCAAGCCCCGAATGGGGCGACATATCGAGCATAGGGTGCTAACCCTATGACTACGCGTGCGTGCGGGGGGCAAATCAATCCCACACGTACCGTTCGTCATATTCCACATCATATTGGTGCAGAAATTCACGAAATTCCGTTTTAAAATCCTTTTTTTCGTGGTGAAAAAATTGGTTGTCGATATATTGGCAAACCACTCCTTCCTGTTTAGGGTTAACAGAAAACGCACCGTACCCATTTTGCCAATAAAAATTAGCATATTGTTCACCCTGCGTTTTCACCCATTTTGAAGAATGTTTTTTCACATCTTCCAACAAGTCTGCCAAAGTAGTTTTACGAGAAAGCAGGCAAAGGAGATGGACATGGTCGTAATAACCACCGATACGAACAGGGGGACAGTCAAATTCTGTGCAAATACGAGCCATGTAGGCAAATAAACGGGGTTGAATGGCCAAATCCATAAATGGTTGGCGGTGTTTTGTACTAAAAACAATGTGTACAAACACCCTACTCAATGATTGCGGCATAAGATAGTAAGAAAAACTACGGTTAAAAGATGCGCAAATATACAGGAGATCAAACAAATGTCAATATACCTTATATCTTTTTTGCAAATATTCTTACCTTATGTTTTTTTTAAAAATTCTTACCCCACCATTTTTAATAACCTTCCATAAGTATCAACCCGTCTGTCCCGTAAAAAATGCAATAATTCACGGGCTTCCCGAATCTTGTTAAAATCACAATCCGCATAAAGAATAGCATCATTCGTATCCCCTTCTGATAGAAAATCGCCAAAAGGATCGCTAATAAAACTATGGCCATAAAACGCCATGTCTTTTTCTACGCCCACACGATTGGGAGCGGCAATAAATACACCATTAGTAATACCATGCGCGCTGATCACGGTTTGCCATGCCTTATGGCTACTATAATCGGGTCGGTCAGGCTCGCTACCTATTGCCGAAGGGTAAAAAATAATATGAGCACCCTGTAAAGCGAACAAACGCGCCACTTCAGGAAACCATTCATCCCAGCAAATACCCACAGCGATACAGCCAAATTTAGTGTGGAACACCGGATAGCCCAAATCACCTGGCGCAAAATAATATTTTTCCAAGTATTGCGGGCCATCAGGGATATGTGTTTTTCGGTATTTACCCAAATATTTCCCATCGGCATCAAATACCATTGCCGTATTGAAATACAGCCCAGGCAAAGCCTCTTCATATATAGGTACGATGAGTACTACCCCCAATTCAGCGGCAAGTGCCGACATGGTGTCATTCAGAGCGCTAGGTATTGTACGGGCATATTTATAGTTATCCACATCCACTGTTTGGGGGAAGTATTGGGCATCAAAAAGTTCTTGTAGGCATATAATATGGGCACCATTGTCGGCAGCCGTGCGGATATGTTGGATATGTTTTGTTACATTTTCAGCCACATTAGGGCTACATGAAAGTTGGGTAATAGCGATCTTTACAACCATTTTATTAGTATATGTCTTGGGTTTGTTGGGATTAAGGCGCAACAAAAGTAAAACACCATTTATAATACTCGGCACAAAAATACGTTCCTTGTAACTTTATAGAAAAAATTGGTCTAAAACTTACTATGCAACAAATATTTACTGGGGTTGCTCTTCTTTTTTTGGCATCTTCCTTTTCGGATGGCCCCCTTTATACCACATTTTCAAATGCCTCTTTTGAATCTGAAACGCGCAAGGAATCTATATTTCCTGATGGCTGGTCTTCCCAAACACCCAATAACACACCAGATATATTACCTGGAGCATGGGGATTACAAATTCCGGCACACCATGGAAAAACCTGTTTAGGATTAGTGACCCGAGAAGATGGTAGTGTTGAAAATATTGGGCAGACACTTTCAAAAACATTAAAGGCCGATGAGTGTTATTCTTTTAGTATTTACTTATCGCATGCCGATTATTATGTCAAATATGATAAACCATGCCGACTAAGGGTTTGGGGCGGTGACGTACCCGGATCTAAACAAGTATTGTTGGCTACTTCATCGCTCATTAACCATACGGAATGGAAAGAGTATAGTTTTAAGTTTATTCCTTCAAAAGAATGTACCGCTATTACTTTGGAGGCGTATTATGCACCGGGCATTACTGTAAAGTACAAGGGAAATATTTTGCTGGATCAATGCTCTGAAATTTTTCAGTGTGAAAAGGCTTAGGCATTCCCAACATTATACTTTGTTTACAACGTATGCTATCGATAGGAAGTAAGGGAATAGCCAATTTTTAAGTTGCTGATATAATTTGTATTTAATAAAAACATTGCGAATAATATTGTTTTAATGCACTGTTTTTCAATTAATTATATATATTTTTGTTTTTTATTAAATAATAATTTGTCTGTTTTTTTCTTATGTTTGGCCTTTACAACTATTTATTAACACCTTATTATTCCAAAAAACTTGCATTGCGCTGTAAAATGTTGTACTTTTGCGGCCGTTTTAAGGTAAGGTGATTTTAATTGAAAATTTTGTCGAAATTAAATTTTGATAAAATAAATTTTAAACAGAGCCTAAATATCCTCGTTTAGCCAAATAAAAATTAATCGTTTTGGCTTCTAACTTGATAAAATACCCATTTAGGGTTTATTAAATATGATTACAAATATTCGAAACATTGCCATTATTGCGCACGTTGACCACGGTAAAACTACCTTGGTAGACAAGATCATCCTAGCGTCTAAATTGTTCAAAGAACATGAACTCACAGGAGACCTCATGCTCGATAGTAACGACCTTGAACGTGAGCGTGGTATCACCATCCTTGCCAAAAACGTATCTGTCCAGTATAAAGGCGTCAAGATCAATATCATCGACACTCCTGGTCACGCCGACTTTGGCGGTGAGGTAGAGCGCGTACTTAACATGGCCGATGGCGTATTACTTTTGGTGGATGCTTTTGAAGGCCCTATGCCTCAAACCCGCTTCGTGCTTCAAAAAGCCCTGGAAATGGGTAAAAAAGCAGTAGTGGTCATCAATAAAGTAGACAAACCAAACTGTAATCCAGATTGGGCGCACGAACAGGTATTTGACCTGATGTGTTCTTTGGATGCACGTGAAGATCAATTGGACTTCCCCGTTATTTTTGGTTCTGCTAAAAATAACTGGATGGGTAAGGATTGGAAAAACCCAACCACTGATATTACTGCTTTGTTGGATGCCGTTATTGAGCATATTCCACCTCCAGAAGTATTTACGGGTACACCACAAATGTTGATTACCTCTTTGGATTACTCCAATTTTATTGGCCGTATCGCAGTAGGTCGCCTTACACGCGGCGTATTAAAAACAGGTCAACAGGTTTCTTTGGCTAAAAAAGATGGTACATTCCAACGCAACAAGATCAAACAAATTTATGTATTTGATGGTCTAGGAAAAAAAGAAGTTGATTTTGTGGAAGCAGGCGAAATCTGTGCAGTAGTAGGTGTAGAAGGATTTGAAATTGGCGATACTATCGCAGATGCTGAAAATCCAGAGGCACTTCCATCTATCGCAGTAGACGAGCCAACGATGAGCATGATGTTTACCATCAATGATTCTCCTTTCTTCGGACAAGAAGGCAAGTTTGTAACGAGCCGCCACGTACGGGAGCGTTTGGAGAAGGAATTGGAGAAAAACCTAGCCATGCGTATGGAAGAAACGAACTCTGCCGATTCCTTTATGGTATTTGGTCGCGGTGTATTGCACTTGAGTATTTTGATCGAAACCATGCGTCGCGAAGGGTACGAATTGCAAATTGGGCAACCACGCGTAATTGTTAAAGAAATCAATGGTCGTAAACACGAACCAGTAGAAGAGTTAACAATTGACGTGCCGGAGGAATCTAGCGGTAAGTGTATCGAATTAGTGACACGCCGTAAAGGTACCATGAAGAGTATGGAACCTAAAAACGACCGTTTCTTGTTGCGTTTTGATATTCCTGCACGTGGTATCATCGGTTTGCGCTCAAATATTTTGACTGCAACCCAAGGTGAAGCAATTATGACGCACCGCTTTACAGGTTACGAAGAATGGAAAGGAGATATCGCTGGCCGCCAAAATGGCTCGTTGATCGTAATGGAAAACGGTAGTGCCATTGCATATTCATTGGATAACTTACAAGATCGTGGAACTTTCTTTGTAGATCCAGGTGATGAAGTGTATGAAGGTCAGGTAATTGGTGAAAACAGCCGCCCAATGGATTTGGTGGTAAACGTAACCAAAACAAAAAAATTGACCAATATGCGTGCTTCTGGTTCTGATGACAAAGCATCATTGCCACCATCACGTAAATTCTCTTTAGAAGAAGCACTTGAATATATACAAGAAGACGAATACGTAGAGGTTACGCCAAAAAGCATACGCTTGCGTAAAATCTATTTGAAAGAGTTTGAGCGAAAAAAATCTGCAAAAGAATTCTCTATGGCTTAGTCGCGGGGCTTGCCTCTTTTTGGTGTCTATGCGCGGCTTAAATCGGGCATAGACACCTTTTAATATTGATGATTTGAATTTATATTTTAGTTTTTCTTGTTAAAAGTACTAATTTTTAAAAGAAAACTTACATTTGCAGCTGATTTTATGAGCTCACGTACAAAATTATCTAACTTTAGTTATAATTTACCCAAAGAATTGATCGCGCAGTATCCAACTCCGGAGCGCGATCAAAGTCGCATGATGGTTGTCAACCGCAGCACGGGTAAGATTGAACACCGTTTATTTAGGGATATTTTAAGCTATTTTGGAGATGGTGATGTCATCATGTTCAATAATACTAAAGTGTTTCCTGCCCGCCTTTACGGCCAAAAAGAAAAAACTGATGCCAAAATTGAGGTTTTTTTACTGCGCGAACTCAATAAGGACGCGCGTCTTTGGGATGTATTGGTTGATCCTGCACGCAAAATTCGGGTGGGTAATAAACTTTATTTCGCCGATGACAAAGGCAATGATGTGTTAGTGGCAGAAGTGGTAGACAATACCACCAGCCGCGGGCGTACCATTCGTTTTATGTATGATGGCAGTGAAGAAGATTTCCAAAGCGATTTGATGCTATTGGGTAATACACCTCTTCCGCGCTATATTGAGCGGGAACCCGAAGAACTTGACCGCGAACGCTACCAAACAGTGTATGCTAAAGAAGTAGGTGCGGTGGCCGCGCCAACTGCTGGCTTGCACTTTAGTCGCGAATTAATGAAAAGGCTCGAAATTCGTGGCGTTAACTTCGCAGAACTTACCCTCCATATTGGATTGGGTACTTTCCGTACCATAGAGGTAGAAGATTTGAGTAAACACAAAATGGAGGCTGAATACTTCAAAATTCCACCAGATACCTCCGAAAAAGTAAATAAAGGATTGGCAAATGGCAAACGTGTATGTGCTGTGGGTACTACCGTTATGCGCGCTATTGAAACTTCTGTTTCTGCGGAGCAATTGATGAAACCTGTAGAAGGATGGACGAATAAGTTTATCTATCCTCCCTATGATTTTCAAATAGCCAATTCAATGATTACAAATTTCCACCAACCGAAGTCGAGCGTACTTATTTTGGTCTCGGCTTTTGGAGGTACCGAACTCATCATGCACGCCTATAATGAAGCAGTAAAAGAAAAATATCGCTTCTTAACCTACGGCGATGCGATGCTCATTTTGTAATTTTTTCTATTTTTTAAACTAAAGCAACTTGTTGATCGTTAAGGAACGTATAAATAGTATTTTAAAACTTTTGCGGATTCTTTTTTCGGTTTTGCTGAATATTATAATAACACATTAAAATTATTTGCGTATATGTATTGGACCCTCGAACTTGCTGGCTATTTGGAAGAAGCACCTTGGCCCGCCACTAAAGAAGAATTGATTGACTACGCTATTCGCTCTGGTGCCCTTACTGAGGTAATTGATAACCTAGAGGAATTGGAAGAAGATGGTGAACTATATGAAAGTATCGAAGATATTTGGCCGGATTATCCGCGCCATGAGGACTTTTTCTTTAATGAGGATGAGTATTAACTATTAACTAATGTTATTGGTGTTCGATCATTTTCGGTGATTCGACTTACGAGCCATTTTAGGATATTCTCCTTAAATGGCTCGTTTTTTTATACTCGAAAATACACGCTTTAATATCTATTGTATCTTTACCACCTGTTTAACCGATAATCATCTTAACACTCGTCTTATCATTTACAAAACTATCCTCTATAAACTCAACAATACCAGTATCTAAATGGTGTTTTGCTCCAATAATGGCAATTTCCCCGTTCTCCACCATTTGCTCAAGAATATAACTACGGTTGATGATACTCTTGACGGATCGTTTTACATTGAGTGTAGTAACATTTTCAACAAATTCCGAGTTTTTAGAATTCCGCTTTTCTGCATTTGTGGTTTGGGTTTCTTCATAAACAGCGGGCTGGATCTTCGATAATAGCTCGGTGAGGCTACCCATTTCTACGTGATCGCAAGCCCCTTTAATGGCACCGCAATTGGTATGTCCTAACACTACAATCAGTTTGGATCCCGCTACCTTACAAGCAAATTCGAGGCTTCCAATAATATCGGTGTTGACTACATTGCCTGCAATACGGATGGAAAAAACATCGCCCAAACCTTGGTCGAAAATTAATTCGGCTGAAGTGCGGCTATCGATACAACTTAAAATAACAGCAAATGGAAACTGGCCATCACGGGTTTCGTTGGCTTGTTGTAATAGGTCACGATTGACCTTCAAATTGGTGACAAACCGCTGGTTCCCTTCCCTCAGAAATTCTAATGCTTTCGCAGGTGTTATGGATGCTTGTGTTTCTGACGTGTGTGACTTCATGGTATAAAATATTTTGTGTGAAAACATTTATTCAACCAATATGTTGTCAAAACAAGGTTGTTTTTTGGGCAATCAGTACTCTTTTTATTAAAATAACGTGAGTTCGGTCATTGGGTAATTTCCATTGGGATAAAAACGCGTGGTTTTTCTGGATAATAATGATAGGCAATAACACCGCCGATTATATGTACAATTGAATTCCAGGGACTGCGATGTCTT
>JAAFHO010000304.1 GCA_013297575.1 Chitinophagales bacterium | reverse complement strand
CGCATCACATGGTTTTGTCAAATTTCGTATCCAGCAACGCCCTAATTTGGCTGATGGCATCGTAATTGAAAACCGCGCTGCTATTTTCTTTGACTTTAATCCGCCCGTAATCACCAATTATACCCGACATGTGATAGGCGATTATTTGGACCTGTTACCCCAAAAACCTATTCCGCCGCTGCCCAAACCGAGCAAAGAACCCAGCCTAATCGTTCAACCCAACCCCATACAAGAAACTGCCGTTTTGACTTGGAAAGGCAATGCTCCACTAAGTGCAGGCGAATGCCAAATATACCAGTTCGATGGACAAATGATTAGAAATGAGCCATTTGAAGGCAACCAATTTGTATTTCATCGCAAAAACTTGCCAGATGGCTTATATACCTGCCGGATTTACGAAAAAGGGCAGTGGATAGGCACTGGTAAATTAATACTGATAAAATAAGCAAAAAAAATTACTCACACATTAAACTATACCACAAAATGACATTAAAATTATTTGTTTCTGCAATGCTGCTGTGTATTACAGTAGCCGGGTTTAGCCAAAGCACTATCCCCAGCCCAACACATTATATCTCCCAACAAAGTTACGGTTCTAACGTACCTCTAAGCAATAGCGAGCAATGGTATCTCTATTACGATGCAAATAACAGGCAAATTGGTAGCCTTTCGGAGATGTGGAATGGCTCTGCATGGAATTTGTGGACCAGAAGCGAAAACACCAATAACGCGGATGGCAAGCTTTTAAACAGAATAACCTTTAACTGGGATGCTACACTATCTGATTGGAAACTCTACTCGCAAAACCAGCGTACTTATAATGCAGCGGGACTTGAACTAACTTCGACAGAAGAATCCATTGATCCAAATACCAATATGCTGGCTCCAACACAACAATTTGAAAATACTTACACAGCCACTCAAAAATTATCATCCGAAACCCGTCTGTTTTTAAATGGATCTTCTATTTTTGGATCACGTACGCTCTATACCTATAATGCGCAAGACCGAGTTTTGGAAACGATTACTCAAGCACTGCAAACAGATGGATCTTGGAAAAACCAAAATAAACGCACCTTTTTTTACACTAATGCCGATGACAAGGAAGACCTTATAGACGTACAAAACTGGGATGACGTGGCCAATAATTGGGCTACTGTTTCTGAACATATTACCTATACATATTTACCATTTTTAACAACAGTAGAAACTGAAACCCTCGTTAATAGTGTATCCACTGTGACAGCCAAAACAACTTCTGTGTATAACTCCGACCTCCAATTGATTACGAATAACTATGAATCTTGGAATCCAAATACTCAAGCCCTAGAATACAATAGTGGTTATGATATTGAGTACAACACAGACAAATCAATCCACAAATTTAAATACTACTATCGGGACTTCCAATCTGCAGTCGTTTTCCAATCCTTAGAAATCCTCTACGACTATGGCGTATATACTGGTACTCAAAACATAGCGACTTTGCCCGATATGCAGGTATTTCCTAACCCAACCAATGGCCCACTTCAAGTACAATTATCCACAGCAGACGCCGCTGCACAACCACATATTACAGTAGTAGATGCTGCGGGAGCACTCGTTGCAGATCTTAGTCATGTACAAAATGGGAAAGCATTTTCGATTGAAAATCAACCAAAAGGTATTTATTTTATTCGAGTGGAAGCCGCAGGAAGTGTGCGTGTAGTGCCTGTGGTAAAAAATTAGTTTTTGAGGTAAAAACTTAGAAAAAACCCATTAGTATATTTAATTAAATCCAACGGATAGTATCGGCACAATTTCAAACAACACCGATACTATCTGTTATTTTGAGGCTAATCCGTTGCCTTAACTTATGGAAACAACCTTTCTATTCATTTCTCAGGCTTTTCTTGCTTCAATTTGCTTCATAACTAAGACATACAAAATGCCTGCAAATACCAAAAAAGGGAGGTAACGAAAGAAAAATTTGTCCCACGACAAAGTTGGCCCGTTCAAAAGTAGCATAAAAAGGGTACTGGGAACAAGTAATAAAACAAAACGGATGATTAATGATTTTGTAGAACGTTGGGGTGTTTTTGATACCTGGCTCATAATAGTAAATTATTGTTTAAAATTGGAAAAATTATAAATTAGTAAAGGCCATCAGCCCTTAACCGACGCAATATTAAGGTATTCATTTCATATCCATAGGATTAATTATCATATTCTAAAAATTTGCGAAAAAAAATGGATATTATTTTATTTCAAACACATATAATATTTATAATTGCGCCCTAATTACAAAATACCTTACTTAAATAGATTTTTTTTAGGGTACAAAAGCAAAAATCCACTGTGTTTCCGACGAAGACAGCGATCAAAACTGATTGATTACTCCACAGAAGAGGCTATTTATGGTATGTTAGACGGACGTGAGTCCGATTTTGTGGAATATATCGTACAGTTCAGTGAGCAATACGCCGAATGTATCCGTAGCGATTATCGCCTTTTTGTAGATGCTTTCCGGAATAAATTGATATCTGGTATTTAATTTTTTATTTTATACTTGAGTATTTAGAAAATCCCGCTATTCGCCTTTTTTTGGGTGTTTAGCGGGATTCTTTTATCTTAACAAGGCTCTTTTTCTTTTTATAACTGGCACTTTCACCGATCTATTTCCGATAAAAACCAAGCAATTTTACAGTTTTTCAAACAAAGCATCCATCGTCAATTGATTGTGAACGGTTGAAAAATAATGACTATTTTCTTTGACACCAAATGTGGTCAACATTGTGATAAAAACCGATTTTTTGGTCTTTGATTGTGCTAAAAAAATGCGCCTTTTTTGATTGAGGTTTTCGGCATTTTTTTTATCCAATTCGTATTCCGTAAGCGAGAATTTTATTTCACATAAATTCATACAATTGTCCTGCCTATCAATCAATAAATCAATTTGTGCGCCTTGTTCGGTGTCCTCTTTCGCCACGTATCGCCACGCCGATTGTTCGGAATAAACACCCGATATGCCTAATGCTTTCTTGATTTGAGGTATGTGTTTAAGACAACTGCTTTCAAATGCCAATCCACACCACGTTTTCCAGACGTTACTCGATGTTTTACTTTGCCAAGTACCTTGTCCAAAAGCCTTACTATTGTCCATAAACTTTATGTAAAACAAAGAAAATTCATCGCTCAATTTATAAATGTTTTCTTTACTCGTTTTGTTAAAAGGAATATATTCTGAAATAAAACCAGATTGGAGCAATTCTTCCAACAACTGCGTAAGCGTGCCGCCGGAAGGTATTTTGCAACTATCGACAATCTCGTTGCGGGTCATACCACTTGGTTTATGGGCTAACGCTTTCACAACAAGTTCATGTTTATCAGATGAGCCAAACAAAGCAGTGTATAAATCCATGAATTCATCACTCAGAAATCCATCATGCGTAAAACACATACGATCAATGGCTTGCGTAACACTTTCTCCTCGTTTTACATTTTTTAAATAATGAGGAATACCGCCCATAACCATATACAATTGTAAAATCTGATAAGGGGTTAAATCAATATTTTGGCTTTCTAAAAACAAAGCCGTTTCATGTAAATTGAAAGGCATCAAGCGCAAACGGCGGGTAATGCGGTTGTGTAAACCGCCCTTATTGCGGACAATATTTTGTATCATCCAAGACGCTGCCGAGCCACAAATAACGACGATCAAATTATCTTGTTTTGATGCCCACGTATTCCAAAAATGGTCGAATGCAGATAAAAACCCCGCTTTATGGGTATCAAACCAAGGCAATTCATCCAAAAAAAGCACTTTTTTTTCTTCTTTAATAAGCGGTTCTAATACATCCATCAGCACATGAAAAGCCTGTAACCAACTGGTCGGTGTAATACGACTTATGGGCACTTTTAAGGTGCGGGCAATGGTAAGGCTGAAGTTTTCAATTTGTTCTGTGAAAGGCGCATTGTTGATGCCCGTCAATTCCAAAATCAATTCTTTTTGATAAACGGTTCGGATAAGATGGGTTTTGCCCACCCTTCTACGTCCATATATAGCGACCAATTCTGCCGAATTTGACACTAATGCTTCCTGTAAAACTTTGATTTCAGCCTGCCTACCAATCAAATTTTTCATGTCGTTGTCTGTCTTTTTAAATCTTTAAAAATTTATTGACGGCCAAAAGTACATGTTTTTCATGACTTTTGGCTGGCAATAATTTTTATTGCCAGCCAAAAGTATAATTTTTAAGACAGTTTTGGCTGCGGATAATTTTTATTGCCAGCCAAAAATATGTTTTTTTAGGCAGTTTTGGCTGCGGATAATTTTACCTAACAGGGTTATTCATTAAAAAACTAGCTAAGGGCGATTGATGCAGCCAAACGGGTAACGGAGGAATTTTAGAAAAATAATGCCACTACCTTATTTCTATCTCTCTAATACAAAACACGAGCAGCAATTTCCCATGTGATATGCGCCCTGTTTTTCAATGGGAAAACGGATGAAACGGATTTTACGGATTAGAGCGGATTGTTTCAAAATAATCCGCTCTAATCCGTAAAATCCGTTTCATCCGTTTTGCTATCCTGTCTTAGTTTTGATCCACATGGGAAATTGCTGAAACACGCGTAATACCGATGCTATTATTTTGTTCATCAATTAATTATACTGTTACACTTATTTATCATTTCCAGCCAAATGTATGAAAAAAATACAGTTTTGGCTGGAAATAAAATTTTATTTCCAGCCAAAACTATGTTTTTTTAATAGATTTGGCTGAAAATAAAAAATTACAACATGGAAAATCTCATTGGAGCCAAACAGAACGAATACTATTTGCAAAGCATTCAAAATCAACTGACGATGAATGTTTTGTTTGAGCCTTTGTAAATACCTCCTTATTTTATCCTTTTTTGTTAAAAAACGCTTGACTATTTGGATGGCCGATTTATGCCACCAAACAAGTAGCGAATGAATGTTAGAAAACATAGCCAACCTTATTTTTAAAATCAAATAAGCCTGATGGAAGCATAAAACCACATATATCCTGCGAAAACCAGGAACTACACCACAAATATTTGGAAATTTGCATCGACAATAATACTATTTATGAAAAAATGATTATGTTTGCGCATTCATTTTTCATTTCAAAATTCCGCTTTATGCAGATCCAATTCCCTCCCTTTGTTTCGCGCCTCATGGCGTCCCTCAAAAGTATTGGTTTAACCTTAGTTTTGAGCATTTTTACCCTGTTCTTTATTGCCCACCATGCACAAGCACAAGCAACACGTGTCAAAAAAGTAGTGATGCAAGGCTTTTGGTGGGACTATCGGAACGACAATTTCCCGAACCGATGGAGCAACTACCTGACCGAACTATCGCCCCGCCTAAAAGCCATGGGTATCGACGCAGTTTGGGTGCCACCTTCCTACAAAAATGGCTCCACTGGTTCTGTGGGTTATAGCCCTTTCGACCATTACGACCTCGGTGATAAATACCAAAAAGGTGGTTCCGATTCTCTCAATGTTCGCACACGCATGGGCACAAAAGACGAACTTTTGCGCATGATCGGGGTGATGCACGCCAATGGTATGGAAGTCATCCAAGATGTCGTACTCAACCACGTCGATGGCGCCGGCAGTAACGGCGGCGCGGGCGGACAAGATCCCGAAACGAGTTATTCCATGGTAAATTCCAGTGGTTACAAAAATTTCAGGTATGTATCCTACGCCACGCCATTGATCGATGATACCCAAAACGATTACTGGACTCGAAGCGGGCGTTGGTCAAAGAATTACCCCAATTTTTACCCAAACTTGAACAATAACTGCACTACAGGCGATATATGTTCGGCGTTCTTTGGCCCCGATATTTCTTACGAAAGCAGTGCTTATGGCCAAAGTTCAAATATCCCAACATCCGGTTCGGTGACGGTGGGCGGTGTATCGCGCACTTATGTAAATCCAGCACAAGGTAGCAATTACATGCGCGACAATTCGCGCAACTGGATCATGTGGTACAAAAAACAAACCGGCGTGGACGGATGGCGTTGGGATGCTGTTAAACATTTCCCGATCTATGAGCAGGAAGATTTGATCTATAATACGAAATACGTTTTACCCGCTTTTGCACAAGGCGGTGAAGCCATGTTTAATGTAGGCGAATGGATCGGTTCAAAAACGGATTTGGACAATTATGTCACCAATGTCCGCAGCGGTACAGAAGAGCATACGGGTACTTTCGACTTTAGTCTGCGTGGATACGGTGCTAATGGCGGCATTTATAGCATGGTATTGAGTTCGGGCGGTTATAATATGCAAAACCTGCCCGGTGAACAACAGGATAAGCGTTTTTATAACTACGCTACCCAACGCGTACACCGCACTTGTCCTTTTGTCAATAACCACGATACATTTAGGCCATTTCTTTCTACCAATGGCAATTACTCGCAACCACTCGGCACAGCAAGTGGCTGGAATACTGGACAAGAACTGGGTGGCAACGGGCAACATATCGACCCACGCGAACCACGTTTATTTGCGGCCTATGCCACTGCCTTTGCGATGGATGGTAACCCAACGGTCTTTTTTGAAGATTTGTTTGACATAGGTACAACAGGTAAGCGCTTTAGCCATTTACCCACCAGCACCACCGATCTTCCCGTACGCGAAGACATCGTAAATATCATACAGGCACACCAAAAACTGGCCTATAAAAATGGCGATTATGGTGTTCCAACAGCACTTACTGGCGGTTCTGCACCGTTTTACCAAAAAGGCAGCAGCGGCGATCACCTTGTTATTGAGCGCAACGGAAAAGCCCTGATTGGCATTACCGATTTTTATAACACGGTCTCCAATAACACCCAAGACCAAGAAGTATGGGTTACGGTAGGCAATACGGGTTGGTACAATACCGATTTGTACGATTATTCCGGCGCGCATGGCGTTACAGTCTCACGCGTACAGGCAGATGGACGCGTGCTGATAAAAACTGCACCAGTAAGCCACACGATTGCTGGCGCACGCGGTCATGGTTATTCTATATGGGCACCCAAGCCAACTGGGGTTACCTTTACA
>JAAFHO010000297.1 GCA_013297575.1 Chitinophagales bacterium | reverse complement strand
GGAATTACTACGCATTTGCGCAGGATATGCCCAAGTGGAGTACCCTAAAGAACAATATTTATAGACTGGATATTTCTTACAATGAGTGAATGATGTAACCTATACAAATTATTGTGTAACACCTGCTTTAGTTAATGGATTCAACTTTGCGGTGTGATAAAATGTAATCACACATTTAGGATCGCGCAGTATTTTGAAAAGTACGAACAAAATTGAAAGAGATGATTAAGAACTATTACTATTTGGTTGCTGGAATCCTTGCGATTATTTTTTCCATTGCACTCGCATGGAATGGACAAACTCATATTTTGCCGACTCTAAACGTAGATAAAATAAGCGCAGAAACAAAATCAATTTTTTTTTATGTTTGGCATATCAACACAGCAGAAAATATGCTCTTTGGTGTAGCGTTTATTTTTATGTCGGTTCATAAAGATTTGTCAAAAGTAAGGTTTACTGCGTGGATTATTGCAATTTTAATGCTGGTGCGCGGAATAGTTATGGTTGGGGGAACACTTTTGTATCGTACAGAAGGACTTAAAACCGTATGGGTAGATTCAATTGTATTTATTCTTTATACTGGGCTGATTTTATTAGGCATTAGTGTTAAGGATCGGATTATAAATAAATAATGCCTTTATCAATATTTTTCAGCACGTTTTTTTGACTTGATGCTCTATTTGCACGGAGGCAAACAAAGCTATAAAAATATTAAACGATGAAATTTCATCACTTGCGCTTTCTTAATATAGAACTCCAACGTCCGTTTGGTATTGATTTGCCAAACGATGATGAATTAATCAATTTTGATTATCGCTTTCGGATCATTTTACGTAAACATTTGGTGGTTTTTGCAGGGTGGAGCATTTTGAATGGTGTAGGCGGCTTGATAGCATTGTTTATACTAAATGGGAGTGCTTATTACTTCTGGATGATGAGTGGCATTTGGGGATTAATTAATTTCACCTTTGCTATTGGATTTTTCTACCATACGCTTTACCGAAAGACTCCTAAAGGCAATTATTATGAACGCTTGTGGGTGCAATACCACGTAGAACGAATGATGTTTCTCAATATCGGAATAGATGCTGCTTATATTTTCGTCGGTTTTTGGTTGCGTGAGCATAGTTTTGTTTGTGATGTCTCCTATCCCGATCTGTGGTTGGGTTTTGGCTGGGCGATAGTCATGCAAGGGCTTTTTTTATTGGTTCAAGATCTCATATTCCTCCGTTTATACCGGCGCAATTTCCGCAGGCACAACCCTTTTTAGAAACATTAACAAGGATCGCGTCCTAATGAGCATTTCTAACTATGTGTGAATGATGTAACCCTTTTCCAACAGTGTGTAAGTCTTCCGGGAATCAAAAGTCTCACCTTTGCCATTCATAATTCATTTATCACTAAAAAAATACGAATGAGAAATATTCTTTTTTTTATTGGCTTATTTTTGCTTGTTACCACCATTTCACAAGCGCAGAATAGTACAACCGCTGGTACATTTTGGCATCCTAATCCCACAAATTATAAGGTAAAACACGCCATTGAAGTAGAAAGCCTCGTGCCAATGTTTTTGACAGGCGGTTATCACTTTGCCGTAGGCTATCGCTACAAACGATTTAGAATTCGGGCAAGTATCATCAATGGGGGTACTTATAATGCCGAAACCGTCGGGATAAATAACTCCTCTGCCGATTTCAAAAGGTATTATACGACCTCGCCAGGTGTTTTCTTTGGTTACAATGTTTGGAAAAATCTTGAAATTTACACCTACCTCGAATCTCATACTTTCAAAATCACTCAAAAAAGCACAAGCGAACAACAAAATCTCAAAAGTATTGATACGGGTTTGGGTACAAGCTACCAAATTTTTATAGGACGATATTTCTACGTGCAACCGGGTGTGCATCTCTATTTACGGGCGGATAAAAGTGCAAACTTTGGAAGTGCTGTGTACAATATTCCCAACGCAGATATTTCGCCCGTGATTCGTTTGGGCGTAAGACTCTGGAAAAAATACTAACATGAAAAGAAATAAATTTTTAATACTTGCGGGAGGTACTGTTTTGGTAGTTGGTGCGGGGGGCTATTTAATGAGCGATACAAAAAATTTTAAAAGAAATGATTTGAAGGCGAACACGTCGGTAAATAGTCCCTTAACCGCCGATGAAAAAGAAATATTGTATTTGGCTTCACTTGCTCCAAGCGGACACAATACCCAACCTTGGTTTGTTCAATATATAGAACCTTATCATTGGATCATTGGCAATGATAAAACGAAGTGGCTGCCTGCTGTTGATCCGACACAACGAGAAACGATTTTGTCCATTGGTGCTTTTATGCAAAATCTGGAGTATGCTGCCCAAAATTTGGGCTACAACTGTCAATTTGATTTGATGGCAACGCATAACCAAGATGAAAATTTGGTAACCGTCAAATTGGACAAAAAGGGTGATATTCATCCTTTTGACAGCAAAAAAATAGCGCAACGCCGCACCGTTCGTTCCAATATCCTGAGTGATTCGCTTAAAAAAGACGATTTATCTTACCTAATACGGGAAGAATCAGAGTTTTTTCACTTTATACCGAACACATCCAAAGCATATAAAATCCTCAATGAGCAAACCGTTGAGGCCAACAAAATTCAGGCTTATCGGGATGCCGCCCAAACAGAATTAGCGGAATGGATACGATTTTCAAGTAAAGATGCCGAAAATTATGCAGACGGGCTCACAACTGCGGGTATGGAAATAGAAGGATTTGCAGGTTGGCTTGTACGAAATTTTTACGGAAAAGCCAATGTGATGAAAAAGGATTTTAGGGATAAAAACATTGACAATGTTAGAAAAGAAGTGTCCCAATCGGCGGGTTGGTTACTCATTTCCAGCAAAGGCGATTCGGTAATTACCTTGCTCGAAACAGGCCAAAGGATGCAAAGGCTTTGGCTAAAAGTAAGAGATAAAAATATCGCTATTCACCCAATGACGCAAATATTGGAAGAACCAGCGACCAATCAGGCACTTAATTCGTCCATCGGTATCAGCGACAATATTCAGTTTATTCTGCGAATGGGTTATTTGAAAACATATCCCGAACCCGTATCGCTTAGGCGGTCAGTTGATAGGTTTTTGCGGATATAAAGCAAATGTAAAGATATAGCCGAATTAGAGCAGCATTTTGTAGCTGTTTTATGGAAGTAATTGCTATACAGAAACACCCTGATTTGTACCACACCGACATTGGACAATACCGAGGGAAAGGAAGAAATCTTAGATGGTAAAAAAACGACTAGATCAATAGAAGAAAATGCCCATTAAGTTACAAACCGATACAAATAAGGTGACTTATGCCCTTTCCCTGTTTGTTTTTTATCCAAGCGCTCTAATATATTCATTTCCAGCATTTTGCGCTGAAAATTGGCCCGTAAAAATTTTTCACCTAATATTGTTTCATACAAAAGTTGCAATTCATTCATGGTAAATGTTTCGGGCATCAGGTTGAATCCAACTAATTGATAATCCAAGGCGTGGCGGAGTTGCTCCAATGCCTTTTGGATAATTTCTCGGTGGTCGAAAGCCAGTTCCGGCAGTTCAGATATATCAAACCAGGCACTTTCTTCAAAAAAAGCCGCCGAGATCGGGTTGACTTTAGAAAAATCCACGAGTGCATAGTAGCCAATGGAAATAAAACGGTTTTCAAAAAAAGCCAATACCTGTGGTGTTACTTCCAATGCTTCAAATAATGACTCCATATACTTGAATGTCTGCCGATTCGCTTTACCAAATACCTGAAATTGTTGCAGATATATACCACTTAAACCAGTATGCTCACCCAATATCCGCGTTGCTGCATCATCAATATCTTCCCCCTGACGGATAAAACCGCCATGCAATGCCCACATCTCTATCTGGTGAAACTTAGACAACAAGACCTTTAATTCATCATTGTGAAACCCAAAAATTACACAATCAATAGATAACTGTGGAATTAAGAAGGGGATTGCATCTGTAAAATCTTTCCAAACGCCGTTTTCAGCCAATTTTTTATTATTTTTTTCCATATTCTCAAAAGAAAGTGCAAAAATACTATTTAGAATTAGAAAAAGAAAATTACCTTTGTATCAATTTGATACAATGAATTTTCACTTATGACAAAAACATTATCCATACTGTTTGCCTGTGCATTCAGTTGCATTATTTCCGCTTCGCTTTACGCGCAGGCGATGCCCCGAGTGCTGGTGTTCAGCAAAACGGCACAATTCCGGCACACCTCTATCGAAACGGGCAAAATAGCCCTCCTAAAACTAGGTGCTGAGAAAGGATTTTCGGTGGATACCACTGAAAGTGCCACTGCTTTTACCGAAGAAAACCTGAAGCGTTACCGTTGCGTGGTTTGGCTGTCCACTACAGGAAATGTACTTGACCCAGTACAACAAAATGCTTTTGAACGCTATATTCAAGCAGGAGGAGGCTATATGGGTATCCATGCCGCTTCGGATACGGAATACGACTGGCCTTGGTATGGTAAACTAATGGGCGGCTGGTTCGACAACCACCCTTCTCAACCCAGCAATGTGCAGGAAGGTTCGTTCCATATTGTGGATACCAAAAACCCGCTGACGTCCTTCCTCCCTGAGCCTTGGGTGCGTAAAGATGAGTTTTATGCCTATAAGAAAATGAATCCTGCTATCAAAACCTTGATTACGATTGATGAAAAATCGTATTCGGGCGGTACGATGGGCGATTACCACCCAATGGCATGGCACCACGAGTTCGATGGAGGACGAGTATTTTACTCCAATATGGGGCATACAGAAGCAACTTTTTCTGAACCGCTCGTTCTGCAACACTATTGGGCTGGATTACAATGGACAATGGCCGGCCCTGCACTTGACTATACCAAAGTACGTACAGCACTTTATCCAGAAGAAAATCGTTTTACAAAAGTGATTTTGGAAGAAAAATTGGACGAACCAATGGAAATAGCACTGTTGCCTGGCAATAAAGTACTGTTTATTCAACGTAAAGGCGAGGTAAAACTATTCGATCCTGCTGACGGCAAAAGCCGCACCATTGCTAAGATTCCAGTAAGTACTAAGTATCTACCCGATTCCACAGGTAAGCGCGACGATGCGGAAGATGGCCTTTTAGGCTTGACGATTGACCCTAATTTTGCCAAAAACAACTGGATATACCTGTATTATTCGCCTGCTGGCGATGATGCCAAAAATATCCTTACCCGTTATGAAATGCGGGGCGACGAACTGCTTTTGGACAGCAAAAAGGTGTTGCTTGACGTAAAAGTTCAGCGCGACCAATGTTGCCATACGGGCGGATCGCTTGATTGGGATGGCAAAGGCAATCTCTACCTATCCACTGGCGACAATACCAGTCCGCGGGCAGATGGTTATGCACCCATCGACGAACGGCCCGGACGAGAGCCTTGGGATGCTCAGAAATCCTCGGCCAATACCAATGATTTACGCGGCAAGATTATCCGTATCCACCCAGAAATGGACGGTTCTTATTCCATCCCCGATGGCAACCTATTTCCAAAAGGTACTGCCAAAACCCGCCCAGAAATCTATACTATGGGGCACAGGAATCCCTTCCGCATCAGTGTGGACAAAAAAACAGGTTATGTCTATTGGGGTGAAGTAGGCCCCGATGCCAATGACCCCAACGAAAAGCGCGGCCCGCAGGGTTTTGATGAAGTAGGACAGGCACGGATGGCGGGTAATTTTGGTTGGCCGCTGGTGATTGCCGACAACAAACCTTACATGGACTATGATTATGCCACTAAGGTGACTGGTTCGCCCATTTCCGTAGAAAAACCGATTAATAATTCGCCCAATAATAGTGGTCTGCTTGAACTGCCACCCGCACAAAAAGCATTTATATGGTATCCATACGCGGAATCTAAAGAATTTCCAATGGTGGGAACCGGTGGCCGGAATGCAATGGCTGGCCCTGTTTTTTACCGTTCCGATTTCAAAGATGCTGCTCGCCCTTGGCCCGCTTATTTTGACAAAAAACTCCTCATCTACGACTGGATGCGCGGCTGGATCATGGCAGTGGATATGAACGAAGCAGGTGACTACCAAAACATGGAACCAGTAATGCCTTCGCAAAAATTTTCGAACCCAATGGATATGCAGTTTGCTACAAATGGCGACCTGTATATGTTGGAATATGGCACAGGTTGGTTCCAAGGCAACGACGATGCACGCCTGATCCGCGTTGAATTCAATGCTGGCAACCGCAAACCTGTGGCTATCGTAAATACCGACAAAAACGCAGGTGTCGCTCCGCTTACTGTGCAATTTTCATCCGAAGGCACAATAGATTACGATGGAGATCCGCTCTCCTACGAATGGAGTATTGCACCTGAAAAAGGTGGTAAAAAACAAGTATTCAAATCAGAAAAACACACGTTTACTTTTAAGAAAAAAGGCGTTTATAAAGCAACCCTTACAGTTTCGGACGGAAAAGGAGGCAGTGCTGTAGCGACAAAGGAAATTGTGGTGGGTAACGAAATACCAGTGCTGGATTTCAACCTCGGAAATAGCAACAAAACGTTCTTCCTTCCCGGTCAAAAGATCAATTATGATGTGATCGTTACCGACCGTGAAGATGGCTCTTTGGCGACAGGTACTATTGCCCCCGACGAGGTAGCCCTTAATATTGACTACCTTCCAGAAGGGTACGACAAAATTGCTATTGCGCAGGGGCACCAGTTCTCTAGCCAAAATGCGCGTTTTGCGACGGCTCAAAAAATTATGGAAAAAACGGATTGTAAGTCATGCCATAAAACCGCTGATATATCCGTCGGGCCAAGTTTCCGTGCCGTGGCCCTCAAATACAAGGATCAAACAGATGCAATTGAACTGCTGTCCGGTCGTGTTATCAATGGCAGCACAGGGGTATGGGGACAAGTAGCGATGGCTGCGCACCCTAGCCTTTCAAAGGATGATGCTTCCGAATTGATTAAGTTTATCCTGAGTCATTCCGACGAACAAGCACACCCTGCTCCTCTACCATTAAAGGGCGAATACGCTATTAATTTGCCCGAAGATGATAAGGGTCAAGGCGTATTTATCCTACGTGCTGCGTACAAAGATCGAGGTGCGGTAGG
>JAAFHO010000296.1:2690-7144 GCA_013297575.1 Chitinophagales bacterium | reverse complement strand
CACACTTGATTTTCAACGTTTAGTCATATGATGACTTGGAGCCATCATATGACTAAACGTTGAAAATCAGCCATTTAGGAAAATTTAACCCATTATTTGTGGAATAAAATTAAGCATCAGTACCTACACAAAAGTGTGTTACAAACCAATTTTAAAAGCATTAGTCATCAACCGCTTACTTGTTTTGCCATCATTCATTTCTTCTTCTAATACCATCGCTTGTGCCGCCGGCAATTGCATGACTTCTTCCATATTACGGATCCTACCCGCAGGCACACCCGCACTTTTCAATTTTTCCATCAAACTTGCAGCATCAAATTGTGCCATTGATTTTGCTAAAATAGCAATTAATGCGCCTCGGTTTTTAACACGATCGCTATTGGTTTTATACTCAGGCAGTTCTATCATTTCAGGCATATTTAAAGCCTCGCATAGTCGTATAAATTGCCGCTGCGTACCCACCGCCAATACCACTGGTTGACCGTCGGCACAAGTAAATACATCGCCATAAGGGGCAATATTGGGGTGTTGTGTACCCATTGGGCATGGAATATAACCCGTATTCAAATAATTGGATGCCTGGTTCACCAACGAAGCCAAAGCACTTTCCATTAAAGAAGTACTCACCATACATCCCTTTCCCGAACGCTCACGGTGGAGTAGCGCAATAAGAATCGCCTCTTTTAATTGATGTCCCGCCAGCAAATCGATCAATGCAACTGGCATTTTTACAGGAGGTCGATTGGGTTCGCCATTGATATGCAAAAATCCCGCTTCGGCTTGTAACACCATATCAAAAGCGGGTGTTTCGTCTTCTGGATCGGCAAAAGCGTTGAGTTGAGCAAAAATAAGGCGTGGGTTTAGGTTTTGAAGCGTTGCTGCGTCGACGCGCATTTTAAGTGCCGAACTGGGCTTGAAATTGGAAATAACAATATCCGCATCTTGGATCAAGTCATGTACATCTGCTTGATCTTCGGATTGCGTCAAATCTAAAAAAACGTGTTTTTTATGCCAATTTACGCTAAAAAAATAAGCAGAAGTAGTTGATTCTTGCGATTCGCTAGGAGTTTTCCAACTCCGTGTCATATCGCCTCCCGTTTTGCTATTTTCAATTTTGACTACCTGAGCACCTAGTTCTGCGAAAAACATACCGACAGCGGGCCCGGCCAAAACGGAAGCCAATTCAACCACTTTTAATTCAGAAAAAGGATAATGCATTATATTGGATTTAACGTACAATTGTAATATCTCCCTGCACCGTAAATTTCCTACCGGGTACGTGTTCTATTTCAGCCACAAAGATAAAAACTCCGGGGTTTGCGTCTTTATTTCGCACTGTTCCATCCCAGCCGCTGCTGCGTTCATTGGTTATGGCGTTTTTAGTTTCAAAAACTAAATTGCCCCAACGGTCATAAATCCGCAACCAATTAATAGGTACTGGATCTTTGCTAAATAAGATAAACCGATCATTACCTTCATTGTCCGCTGGGTAAATGATATTAGGCGCAAAAATTTTAGGTTGAATGACCAATTGAACCCGATCCGTTGCGGTACAACCTTCGCTATCTGTTACGGTAACTGTAAACCAAGTTGTTTCTTGAGGTCTTACCGTTATTTGGGTGCAATTATCGCACATTGTTTCATTAGGTATCCATTCGGTAAGTTCGATAGGTCGGCTAGGAGTTGAGCCGAGTAAAACCGATTCGCCAGGTTCTAGCGGTTCGTCTATCCGAATAATTTCAGCAGTTACCCCAAGGCTATCTGGTTGCCCGATGGATATATCAATTGGATAATTGTAACAACCTGTGGAATCTTTTACTACTAATGTATAATCTCCAGATTTCAACCCTGTTATGGGGGAATTATAGGTATAGTTTTTACCGCCGTTTACAGAGTATTGGTAAGGTTCTAAACCGCCACTGGGCTGACCAAAGTTTACGCTTGCATCCGACAAACCAAAACAAGAGGGTAGGGTAGTCTGGTAGGGGAACTTAGGGGAATTGAACGAAGCAGTGAGCGTATCTTCTGCAAAATCGGTACGGCGGCATACCCCCAAATACCCGCGAGCGGTGTATTTACCGGGGGAATAAGCCACAAAAAAGGAATCTGCGCCATATTGCAGTAAAGAATCTTTGAAATACCATTGCACACCATCGAATCTGCCGCTGGCCACTAATGTATCTGGGCAAACGCCATCTCCAATAATATTTAAGGCGATATTGGGTTTGGCTACTTTGCTAAAACCGCTAAAAAATCCACCAAAACCCGCTGCACCATTTCTACCAAAATAGGCCACTTGTACAGCGCCTTCTGCAATAATGCTTACCGTATTGGGCGGATTATTGGAGGAAAATAACGTCAAGTTGCGGTAAGTGACAAAATCTGGGTTACCCTGAACTGCGCTGGGGGCGCCAATTGACGCAACCACACCATCTAAGCGGACGGTTACCAAAGAATCGCGCATAGCCACGATCATTAAGCCACCATCGTATTTGACTCCACCTATTTGATTGGGCTGGTAAATATTATCCACTGCATTCGGGATGGCGCAAGAAATGGGCGGTACAAAAATAAGACCTCCAGTACGTTTTTCATCATCAGTACCGGCCACACCACCCACTACCTGATATACATAGGATGGTTTGGAGGTAAGAATATGTAAATTACCGGCACTTGTAAACTGCGCGGTGGGAATTTGGAAATAATCGCTTGCATTGAGTGTGGCAGAAGGTGTTGAATTGCCATTTAGAAAAACCTGTGTGCCGTTTTCATGTGCTACCACGTAAGGAATTTCAATAACATTGCCGCCATTGCCTTTGCAAAGGATATATTCTTCACCAACGAGTTCAATGGGTACAATTTGATCCACACCAATATCATTAGCACTTTCGGTCACGGGCGCGCCTGTCCAAGAGCCTACATTTACTGCAATGGGTTTACTTGCGGTCAATAATGAACCAATCATGCCATTAGGCGGCTGGAAAGTGGCATTACTACCTAGGTATTGTGAAATCACGAGCGATTGGCCGGCCATCAGGGTAAAATTAGCAGCCCCAGGAATTTGCACATCGGCTCCATTTACCCTAAATCGTACACCAGTATCGTATTCAGAAAGTGAAATTTGGGTGCTATCTTCGGTGGCGATCATACCAATAAAATTGGAGCGGCCATTACCTTGGCTAGCCCCTTGTATCATTTGCCCCGTTCTAAATACTTGTCCTAGCGCAGCCCGACCCTTACAGGTAAGATCACAGGCTTGGAATTGCGATTCACTGTGCGCTCTAAAATTTGCATAAAATTTCTTTTCAGCAACCAAAACAAAACCTTTATTATTGAGCGGCTGGTGTAGTTCACTTTCTCCAACCAAGGTAAGGGTGCTATTAGAATTACCGATATCGTACCGCTTAGGTGTACTATTTGAAATGACTAAAACAGACAAAACCGTACCATCGGTGGTTTGAATAGAAACGGGAAATGGGGTAGTTTCTGGCGTAGTAAGATACAGAAATTGCGGCCCCCATTCGCCCCTAGCGTGCATAGGAGGTACCCAGTGGATAGAATCTAACTGCGAAAATGCTTGAAAAAAGCCGCATAAAAGACTGAATACAAGAATTAACTGGCGAATTTTACGAAAAAAAAATAAGTACATGGGGCAAATATAGGTATTTCTAGTACAACCTAAAGGGAATTGCTTTTACAGATGGTTGTACCAAACAAAAAAAATATTTTTGCTAAATCGTTTTTCTACCGAATAATGTATCCATATTTGCGCATTAAATATTTGCACAGTCCATTATGAATAGATTTAAGTACATCGCCATAATATGCTTTGGTATCATTACTTGCAATGCCTTGAGTAAATGTAAAAATAGCAGTAGCCTAGTGGACGGGGGTACTGTTCCTGATAAAATTAGTTATAATTTTCATGTTCGACCTATTCTTTCTGACAAATGTTTTAAATGTCATGGACCGGATAAAAGTCAGATTAAAGCAGGATTAAGGCTAGATAAAGAAGAGTTTGCCTATGCGCCATTGAAAGAAACCAAAGGTGCTTTTGCCATAGTTGCGGGCAACCCAGAGGCATCGGAATTAATCAAAAGGATTACATCTAAAGATCCTTCTTATCAAATGCCCACTCCCGAATCGCACCTCGGCGCTTTGTCGGAACGGGAAATTAATATTTTGGAGAAATGGATTCAACAAGGCGGTAAATACGAAAAACACTGGGCATTTATAACCCCTGAAAAAGCCGAAATTCCAGCCGTAAATGATAAAAAATGGCCTAAAAACGAAATTGATTATTTCACTTTAGCCAAAATGACCGAAAAGGGGATAAAACATAACCCAGAAGCACAAAAAGAACACTTACTCAAACGTATTTCCATTGATTTGACTGGATTGCTCCCAAATCCCTCCGAAATTGACGCCTTTCTGGCCGATAATAGCGAAAACGC
>JAAFHO010000296.1:0-2680 GCA_013297575.1 Chitinophagales bacterium | reverse complement strand
CAGCCGCAATATGGTGAAAAAATGGGGCTTTTATGGCTCGATATTGCCCGATATTCGGATAGTTACGGTTATCAAGACGATAATATAAGGACGCAATGGCCTTATCGAGATTGGGTGATTCACGCGTTTAATGAGAACCTGCCTTATGATCAATTTGTGATGTGGCAACTCGCAGGCGATCTATTACCCAATGCCAACAAAGAGCAGATTTTAGCCACGGCTTTCTTGCGCAATCATAAATACACCGAAGAGGGTGGCGTGATCCCAGAGGAATACCGTGTAGAGTATATTTTGGATAAAGTAAAGACCTTTTCAAAAGGTATGCTCGCATTAACAGTGGAATGCGCCCAATGCCACGACCATAAATACGACCCCATCAGCCAAAAGGATTATTACCAAATGTTTGGCTTTTTTAATTCCTCCAAAGAAGTGGGTTACGAAGGCGACGTAAGCATTTCTAAGCCCGCCAAAACGCCCGTTTTGCCTTTGACCAAGCAAGAAATAAAAGATATTTTGACCTTTATCAACCATAGAGACACCAATGCTTTGTCGGTCTCTGTGATGGGCGAAATGGATACTATACGTAAAACACATATCCTAAATCGAGGTGCTTATGACAAACCTGGGGAAATCGTTCAGCCCGCAGCACTGAGTGCCGTTATGACTTTCGATACCACCCAGTTTCAGCGCAATCGCCTTGGTTTGGCACAATGGACAATTGACAAAAAAAATCCTTTGACAGCGCGTGTTTTTGTTAATCAAATTTGGCAGGAATTTTTTGGACTGGGCTTGGTAAAAACTGCTGGCGACTTTGGCATGCAGGGCAATTTACCATCTCATCCTGAATTACTGGACTGGCTTGCTGTGGATTTTATGGAGCATAAATGGGATATTAAACGATTGGTCAAGCAGATTTTACTTTCTGCTACTTATCGCCAATCCTCCGAAATCACCGAACAACACCTGCAAACTGATCCCGATAATGTGTATTTGGCTAGAGCACCAAGGATACGTATGAAAGCCGAGTTTATTCGCGATATGGTATTGGAAACCAGTCAGTTACTATTTAAAGAAATTGGAGGCCCAAGCGTAAAACCATACCAACCCAAGGGGCTTTGGGAAAGTTCCTCATCGGGTAGGGGCGTATTGAAAACATATATTCAAGACAAAGACAGTGCACTGTACCGAAGGGGAATGTACACTTTTATCAAACTTACCCTGCCTCCGCCGTCAATGGTTATGTTTGACGCCAGCAACCGCGACCAATGCGAAATAAAGCGATCGAGGACTAATACGCCACTCCAAGCATTGATTATGATGAATGACCCAACGGTTCTGGAGGCTTCACGGGTCTTTGCTCAACGACTCTTAGCGCAACCTAAATCATTGGATGACCAAATTGCGATTGCCTTTAAAACGATTGTTTGTCGCAATGGCTCACAAAAAGAGTTGACGATCCTGAAAAATTACTATGCCGAGCAATTAGCGGAATTTAAATCACAAAAACTAAATGCCGCCAAAACCTTAAAAGTAGGGGAGTGGCCAATTGATAAAACACTGAATCCTGACGAATCCGCTGCTTTAATGAAAGTAGTAAATGTCATTTATAACATGGAAGAAGCCATTACTAAAACTTAAATTATGGAAAAGCAAATACTTGAGCATGGCCTCAATATGAACCGCCGGAAATTTTTGTCCCGAATGAGTCTCGGACTTGGTAGCGTGGCCTTAGGCTCGCTGTTGGTGCCTGATTTGTTTTCAGGTAACTTGGAAGAAACCATTATGGCGGGGCTACCGCATTTTGCCCCAAAAGCAAAACGCGTCATTTATCTCTTCCAAAATGGTGCACCTTCGCAACTGGATTTGTTTGATTACAAACCTAAGTTGAAGGAAATGCACGGTCAGGAATTGCCTGCATCTATCCGTATGGGCCAACGCTTGACGGGCATGACTGCCGATCAAAAGGCTTTCCCGATGGCTAGTTCCAAATTTGCTTTTTCACCAGCAGGCAATCACGGTATGTGGATGAGTGAATTGCTCCCATATACTTCCAAAGTAGCGGACGATCTTTGTTTTATAAGGACCATGTACACGGAGGCCATTAACCACGATCCGGCACTTACTTTTTTCCAAACTGGCGCGCAAGTAGGCAACCGTCCAAGTATGGGGGCGTGGCTCAGTTATGGTTTGGGTAGCGAAAATAAAAACTTACCCGCTTTTTGCGTGCTGTTATCCAAAGGAAAAGGCAATGGTCAAGGTGTTTATTCCAAATTGTGGACAAATGGCTTTTTGGATTCCGTACACCAAGGCGTACAGTTTAGCAACGGCGAAAACCCTGTACTTTACTTAAATAACCCAGAATCGGTGGATAAAGCAGACCGCCGGATGATGCTGGATAAAGTAGCCGAACTCAACGAAGAAGGTTATAAGCAGTTTGGCGACCCTGAAATCAATGCTAAAATACAGCAGTATGAAATGGCGTACCGTATGCAAACCGCTGTGCCAGAAGTAACAGATATAAAATCGGAACCTCAAAGCATTATTAAGTTGTATGGTCCCGATTGTTTGGTACCGGGTACTTATGCTGCCAATTGCTTATTGGCACGTAAATTATCGGAAAATGGCGTTCGATTTGTCCAAATTTACCACCAAGGTTGGGATGCGCACGACAACTTGCCTT
>JAAFHO010000295.1 GCA_013297575.1 Chitinophagales bacterium | reverse complement strand
AACAATCCCAATCGTACAGCACTTTACTAAAATCCCTTTTTTCTAAATCTGCGGCTCGGATAAAGAAATGCCCAACACCCATATCGCCCCACATCAAATCGGCACGCTCGTCGGAATCCAACTGAAAGAGTAATAACATAGGATCATCGGTGCGGCGTGGATCGTCTTGAGTAAAGTAAGCATAACCACCTACTTTATGGCCATCAGCACGTACTTTTTTGCCAAAATCTTCTTGAATATCCCACTCTTTTTCACCAAATTGCCTAAAAAAATCGGCACCAAAATGTGGATAAAAACGATAATCGGTCATCGGTAACACCCCTTCTTCTAAAGCAAAAGAGAGTGGATATGATTCATCGGGATGGTGTGGTAATTCGTCAAAATCGCGGAGGAGTTGAAAATCTTTGCGCAATTGAGATGCATCCTGCACCGGATCGGGATGATAGATGACCCGGAAAGTATCTGGGTTTTCGCCATCGTCAAAGTCCATGCCGTACAAATCGTCGTCATAAATAAAAAACTGGATGATGCCTTTGGATGGGAATGGCTCTAAGCGGGGCATGTCGGCAAAATTGAGTTGTGCCAAAAAGAATAATTCGCGGCCATCAGGCGCACAGGGCCATACCGCGCCTTTGGGCATATAAGGTTGTCCGCCTACTTTGCTTTCCCACAAGTTCATTTTTCGAGTGGGCTGCGTTTTGATGCGGATAAACGGCTGTTTCGTTTCCAATAATTTTTCCCGGAATGGTTCTATCGCTACTGGTAAATTGAATTGCATATTTTTATTTTATGAATTGCACATGGATAAAGCGTATTAAAAACGGTTATCCTCTTTGTATAATCTATTAAGCATTAATGATTTTTTATAAAAATTAAACTTGCTCATTTTTGTATTTCTAACCCAAACAACAAACGTATTTGAGTGCCTTTTCCCATTTCCGACGCCACCTCGATTTTCGCTTGATGCAAACGCAAAATACTTTCCACTAAAGACAGACCAATACCCGAACCCGATACCTTGGTTTGTTGCACTCCTCGGTAAAAAGGTTGAAAAATAAGGGGCAAATCTTCTTTTGGAATACCTGGCCCGTTGTCTTGGATACATAATTCAAGTGTCCCGTTTGGATATGCACTAATTGTCGTTTTTACGGTGTGATCCGGTGAAAACTTACAACCATTATCAATCAAATTGGTCAAAGCCAAGCGCAACAATGCTTCATTTCCTTTAATATCTAATTGCACTTCGGAATCTATATCGCCTGTAAGGTCAAAAAGAATATGATAGGTGGGCTTAGCACGCATTAGTGCAGCACGTACCTGAAGTAGGAGTTCATCGAGCCGTAATGTGGTAAAACTGATATTCGAATCTTCGGAGTAAACCCGCGCCATTTGTAGTAGTTTTTCGGTAATATCGGCCATATTTTTGCTGTCTTCTAATACCGATTGTAGAATTTCGCGGTATTCTTCGTTGGTTTTTTGCTTGTTTAAGCCTACTTCTAATTGGGCAATAATCACCGAAATGGGGTTTTTTAACTCGTGCGAAACATTGGAAATAAATCGCTTTTGCATTTGAAAGGCAAAGTAAATGCGGTCGAGCAGGCGGTTAAAAGTCAATACCAAACGTCCTATTTCATCGCGATTGGGTGTTTCTTTTAGTCGGGCACTCATATTGGAGGGTAGTATGGTTTCTACTTGATTTACAATTTGAGACACTGGTGCCAATGCTCTGCCTGCAAAAAACCAACCTGCTAGCGCAACTAGACTTATGCCTATTAAAAAACTGAATAGAAGGATTTGGAATAGTTTTTTGAGTTCTTCTGATTGAAATACGGAGGCTGCCACTACCACGTATTCTGTGCCGGAACTGGATATATGCCGAACGCCTAGAGCGGGCATTTCTCCGTAGGTAATTCTGCATTCACCTTGGGCTAGGATACCACTGAGCGTTTGGGCATTGAGGCTGCCACCTTGTAAATTGAGGGCAAAAACCCTTTTTTGTTGTGTATTGTAAATGGCAATGGCTTCTGTTGCTGGAATGAGGCTGGGTGCACCTGGCGTTACGGGGTTGGCTGTTTCTAAATTGGCTTCTTGCCGTAATACCATTTCGGCGGTCATTGTTGCTTTGAAACGTAGGCCACGGTAGAATTCGTCTTCGAGCGATTGCTTGTATCTTGCATATACTCCCGCCAATGTTAGTAGCAGGATGGTTGCTACTGTGATGATGAATTGGATGGTGAGACGTGTGCGGATTTGCATTTGAAACGGATTGCGGTACGTGATGTCGACAATTGGCAGCGTTGCCCTGGGCTGGATGTGTCGCCCTTACAGGGCTTTTTTAGTTGCCCATTTCTAATTGGTTGCGGACTAATTGGAAATATGTTCCTCGGTTTTGAGTTAGTTCTTCGTGGGTGCCTTGCTCAATTACTTCTCCTTTTTCTAGTACTATTATATTGTCGGCATGGCGCACTGTACTTAGGCGATGGGCTACCACTACTACTGTTTTGCCGTTGAATACTTTGTTTAGGTTGTCCATTACGACGCGTTCGTTGTTGGCATCTAGGGCGTTTGTGGCTTCGTCGAAAAAGAAAAAATCCGGTGTTTTATAAATGGCACGTGCAATGAGGATACGCTGCTTTTGTCCTTGACTGATGCCTGTTCCTTCTTGACCAATTTTGGTATTGTAACCTAATGGCAAACTTTCAATAAAGGATTGAATATTAGACATTTCGGCAGCATGATACAAGCGGCGACGGTCAATAATTTCATCGCCCAAAGCAATATTTCGTGCAATAGTATCACTAAAGACATAGCCATCCTGCATTACTACGCCACATTGAGAGCGCCAAAGATGGGTGTTGATATTGGACAAATTAATATCGCCCAAACGAACATGACCTGAAGTTGGTGGATAATAATTGAGCAATAGTTTGAGCAGTGTGGTTTTTCCACTTCCGCTCGAGCCCACAATCGCTGTGGTTTTACCATACGGAAATACCAATTTGATATTGCGCAAAACCATTGGATCATGCTGTCCGCCATAACGGAACGACAAATTGTCCATCACCAAAGATTTATTTTCCGGCATGAGTGTCACCTTCGATACATCTATGGGTTCTTCTTCGGGACGGTTATGGATCTCATTTAGTCGCTCAAGGCTAATTTTGGCTTCCTGCCAACCGATCATAAACTGCACAATAGATTCCAGCGGACCATTCATTTGTCCTATAATATATTGTGTAGCCAACATCATACCAAGGCTCATTTCGTGCTCCATTACAGCGCGAGCAGCAAGAAACGAAATAATGATATTTTTGCCTTCATTGATAAAAGATGCGCCAGCCCTTTGAAACTGATCGGTGGCGAGGTATTGTACATTGATTCGGAACAGTCGCGCTTGTATGCGTTCCCAATCCCAGCGTTTTTGTTTTTCGGCATTATGGAGTTTGAGTTCCTGCATACCGTTGATCAATTGAATCAAATTACTTTGGTTCTCGGCCATTCGTTCAAAACGACGATAATCGAGTGTGCGGCGGCGGTTCATAAACAACAACACCCAACCTAAGTACAGCAATGCCGAAACTGCAAAAATGCCACAAATCAAAGGGCTGTAAAACAGCAGCACCATCATAAAAATAAGCAAACTGAATACATTAAATAGAGTATTCAACGAAGAAGAGGTCAAAAAACGCTCTACACGCTCGTTATCATAGATCCGTTGCAAAAGATCCCCCGTCATTTTGGCATCAAAAAACGCCATTGGAAGACGCATCAATTTGATCAAAAAATCAGAAATCAGGCCAATATTGACCCGTGTACCGATATGTAAAAGAATCCAACCTCGGAGGAATTCTATCGACATTTGCCCAATAAAGAGCATCCCTTGTGCAAATAAAATTAACCAAACAAAATTAAAATCGCGCAATTGAACGCCTTTATCCACCAACGCTTGCATCAAAAACGGGAACACCAATTGGATAATACTCCCAAAAAACAAGCCCAACAGCAATTGGATAATCAAGTCATTATGCTGGGTGATATAGCGCCATAGGAAAGAAAAACCTGAACGAGCTGTCACAGGTTGTTCGCCATCGTCCTGTCGGTCAAAATCTGGTGTAGTAGCCAATACCAAGATAATACCCTGTGGTTCAGCGGCACTAATATCCCTATCCCAACCTTTTCTAAAATCCGAGGCTGCCATCCGCAATTTGCCAATAGCCGGATCCGCCACCAGTACTTTATCCTTATCAAAGCCATATACCACCACAAAATGGTCATCAGACCAGTGCGCGATACAAGGCAGTGGCACTTCTTCTTTTAACTTGGAAAATGGCACTTTAATGCCCAAAGTGCGGAACCCGATCCGCTCGGCAGCATCAGCAATACCGATCATCTTGGCACCTTGTCGGTCCAAATGCGCCAAATCCCGAAGGCTTTCCAACGAGTAATGCCTGCCGTAGTGCCGCGCGATCATGCGCAAGCAAGTAACGCCACAATCGGCTGCGTCTAACTGTTTATAAAAAGTAAATTTATCACCAAACACGGGGGCGAAGATAGCGTTTTTTGAGAAATTGCGCCAAATAATGCTGGTTTTGAAATCAATGCACCTTAACTTTGTCCAAAACATGCAAAATATGCGCTACTCAACATTTATTATTGCCCTATTATTGGGCATCGGTTGCCAATCTACGCCACCCACGGAGTCCAAAACGCCGATAGCCGAAACACCCACAGCATCAGTAACTACCGAAGCAGATACCAGCAGCCCCCTTCCCCCTATTTTAGAGAAAAAAGTAGCAACTGCGCCTGCCACAGCACCAAAAAATGAAACGACACCAATATTAAAGGAAAAAATTGCACCAAAAAGTAGTCCTGTAACTACCGTTAAAACCGCAAATAACACCAATAAAACAAGTACTAAAAAAGCCGAGGCGATTGATAAAAAAGAATTTAGCAATATTGCCGATCTCGCATCCGATATTAAAATTGATATTCGGTATGCGACGAAAAACAATTTTACCAAAGCACAAATCTACGATTGTCCCAAATGCCTCCTGCGTCCTGCTGCGGCAACGGCCTTAGTAAAAGTACACGAAGCCCTGAAAAAGCAAGGATACGGCGGCCTCAAAATGTTCGATTGTTACCGTCCACGCCCCTATCAGCAACGGCTTTGGGACAAAGTACCCAACCCCGATTACGTAACGCCACCCACCAAAGGCTCTATGCACTCGCGCGGTGCAGCCGTAGATCTTACGGTTGTGGACAAAAATGGCAAGGAACTCGACATGGGTACGGAATACGATTTTTTTGGCGTAAAAGCCCACTTCGATCACCTCGACTTGCCCGAAAAAGTACTCGCCAACCGCCGAATGCTCCGCAGTGCGATGGAAGCAGCAGGTTTTGAAGGGATTCGAACAGAATGGTGGCATTTTTCGTACCGAACTGGAAAGTATGATTTTTCGGA
The DNA here is from genome assembly GCA_013297575.1 of Chitinophagales bacterium. Taxonomy (GTDB): domain Bacteria; phylum Bacteroidota; class Bacteroidia; order Chitinophagales; family Saprospiraceae; genus M3007. The sequence continues at coordinate 1,693 of JAAFHO010000295.1, read as the reverse complement.
TTATCTATGGCCTTGTGAGTAAGGAACGATAAATAAAAAAAGAGCGGACACCCCACCATTCACACCAGCGATGGGGCATCCTACTCTACTTGCAGTCTTAGTATCTTGAATTTATTATTGTGCGATGGCGACGGGATTCGAACCCGCGACCTGAGGAGAGACAGTCCACTATTCCACCAACTGAACTACGCCATCGGGTAATTATCGTTTGGTGCAGGTGCTGATCCTATCTCGAACAAAATCTTATATTGTAATGAGCGGTGTAGTGACCGCTATTGCGATCATTAACCCCGTTGTTTGTCCCGAGTAAAAGCACCTGCGTATCGATCTCGGTCGGCTTGGCGCTTACTTCTTTTTGGATGGTTGGATAATGAATACTGAATCATGTTTTTTTGAATGCTTAATTGTGCTTTCTGTTATCCTTAACGGTGTACGAATAGGGAAAGTTCCATTTGATGGAATTTTATGCCAACCCTTTAGTTGTTACTGCTCTAAAAAACGAGAAAGCCCTAAATTTTTTCGGATTTTTTTTCGGATTTTATGGATTGCTTTTGTGGTCAAAAAACATAAGTAATTGATAATGATGCTTTTATTTTAGTGGAATCGTTTTTGAATCTATTCCAGACAGTGTTCAAATTTCTGTGTCAACTAAAAAACAAATACTTTTCACTAATTGTACACAGCATATGAAAAAACAAAATAATTCATCACTTGACTACAAGAAATTGGAACACGCTCGTCATCATTTCCCACTTCACCAAATCCCATCATTAAAAAGTATAAAACCAACCTGCATTTGTATAATAATTGAGCAGACTATACCTACGACCTTTGCATCATTATTTTGAACTAAAATTATTTAATGATGAAAGAGAACGTTTTAATAACAGGCGCATCTTCGGGTATAGGAAAAGAATGTGCCAAATTATTCACTAAAAAAGGATTTCAGGTAATTGCTGTTGCACGAAATAGAGATAAAATGCAAGATCTCGAACAATTAGGTTGTTTCGTCTTTTCAATGGACATCACACAGGAAGAAAGCATACAAAGTACTTTTAAGCAAATATTTGCAAAAGTCAATCAAATAGATATTTTGATTAACAATGCAGGTTTTACACAAAATGGCTTTATTGAAGAACTTACCATTGACCATTTGCGTTATCAATTTGAGGTAAATGTTTTCGGGCTAATTCGTGTTACGCAAATGGTTTTACCCAAAATGCGGTCCGCTAAGCAGGGAACAATCATCAATATTGGTTCAGTAGGCGGCGATTTTACGAGTGCAGGAGCAAGTGCATACCACGCTTCCAAATATGCTTTGGAAAGTTTTACGGATGGAATGCGACAAGAATTGGCTCATTTTGGCATCAAAGTAATTTTGATAAAACCAGGAGGCGTGGAAACAGATTTTTTGAAAAATGCAGAAAGTTATTATCCTTCATCTATCGCTGAAAATCCGTACAAAAAAATGAGAGCAAATTTTTTACAAATGCTTTCTACCATCTTAGACTCGGAAAACAGTTCTTTTCCTATTCTAAAGACATCAGAAGTGGCAAACGCCATTTATCAGAGTGGTATTGCTGCAAAACCCAAAACGCGAATTCGCGTAGGCCGAACCGCTAAGATGATGCCATGGATCAAAAAATTGATGAGTGATAAAGCATTTGACAACATGATTATAAAACAATTAGGA
>JAAFHO010000294.1 GCA_013297575.1 Chitinophagales bacterium | reverse complement strand
GGCAATGAAAGGTGCGAATCGGTATCGGTATCACCGTGTCCTGGGAAGTGTTTAGCACTGGCCATCACGTTGCCATCTTGAAGACCAAGCATATACCGCGCTGCTTTGGCCGCAACATTGGAACGGTCGTCGCCAAAAGAACGATCATTAATGACCGGATTGGCGGGGTTATTATTGATATCGGCTACGGGCGAAAAACTGACATGAACACCCAAACGGCGGCATTGGCGCGCCATTTCGAGACCATATTGGTAGATCAATTGTTCGTCGCGGATAGCACCCAAGGTCATCTGACGCGGATAAGTAATGGCATTACTAAGGCGCATACCCAATCCATACTCGGCATCCATGGAGACCATCAGTGGTATGCGGCTAAGGGCTTGGTAGCGGTTGTTGACGATGGCTTGTTGCTCCAAAGTGCCTTGAAAAAAGCATACACCGCCCGCTTTTACCCTCGAAATTTGATTGGCCACTTCATTTTCGTAGTCGATACCTTTATTGGAATGCGCACGCAGCATGAGCAATTGCCCCACTCGTTCGTCTTCGGTTAAAGTAGCAAATACGGAATCGACCCAATATTGCTCTTTTGTAATTTCGCTAGAAACGCTACTCCCTACACCGAGTACAGATGGATTGCCGCCGTTCAAAAAACTAAGATCAATCGGCACCGGATCGGCAATAATAGGTAACTTAGGTACGTCCGAAAGCACTTCTACTACTGTATCAGGCACTGTATCAATAACGGGTAGTGCTATTACCGCTGGTGGTAATGCTACGGTATCCGAAGGCTTGGAGGGTACAATACTTTTGCTACATGCAGCGTGTAATCCTACTAGGCCACAAAGCCCCAAAAGGGAAATAAGTCGTTTCATAGGGGCAAAAGTAGGGAAAATATTGTTGCTCGTTACTTATCTTCTTTGATTCATTAACCTAGACAATAGATAAAGAAACTGTACTAACGATGCTGCTGCAGCACAAACATAGGTCATAGCAGCCCAAAACAAGGCATCTTTAGCGCCATCGTGTTTTTCGCCTTGTAATGTCCTGCTGCTATCCAACCACGCTAATGCGCGACGGCTGGCATCAAATTCCACTGGCAAAGTGATCAAACTAAAGGCCGTTGTAACACCAAAAACGATGAGTGCAAAAATTAGCATGGTAGGACCGAACTGGGACAACATGCCGATACCTAACATAAATATATATTGTTGCACATTGGCTGCAATATTGACAATGGGTACCATCGCAGAGCGGAATTGTAACATACTGTATTGGGTAGCATGTTGTACTGCATGGCCACATTCGTGCGAAGCCACTGCGGCAGCAGACACATTTCGGCCGCTATACACCTCTGGACTAAGATTGACGGTTTTATTTTGTGGGTTGTAGTGATCGGTAAGTTGGCCAGGTACCTGAATAATTTGAACGTCGTTAATATTGTAGAATTTGAGCATGGTATCGGCGATTTCTGCGCCAGTCATGCCGTTATCAAGGGGCACAGCACTATATTGTTCAATTTTACTTTTGAGGCGTTGGCCCAAAAGGCCACCGAGTACCATAAATACTACACTAATAATGGTAAGCATAAATTATATTTTTTCTTTTGTTAAGTTTCGTTGCTTTAGACTAAATTTGGTGCAAAGGAATACATTTTTGGAAAAAAATAATTTAACTTTTAAAAAAAAATATGGGGGCTATAGTGAAACCGTTGCTTAACGGGCATTATTTTCTAATCATTTTTATTTTAGGTTTTGTATATGCCCAACCAATCGACAATACTAAATTTAAAACCTTATTCCTGAATTAATCCCATCTAGTGCAAAGTTAAGTATAAAAGGAAGGAATTAAGGTATTAGTGTATCTGTATGTTGCCTAAAGTGACTTCGTGTACTTCCCCATCAACGGTATAAATTATGCTGCAACCATAAAATTGGCAAATTTCTTTTACAATAGCCAAGCCCAAACCAGGCGAATTGCTTTGTGCAGGATTACCTTTTTTGAACCGTTGAAACATGGTGGCCGCAGGGGAACTCAAAGGGGCTCCCGAATTTCGGAAGATCAACTGCTCTTGAGAAAGCCCAATATGCATCCATCCGTTCTGTGGGTGGTTGTATTTTATAGCATTAGCCAGCAAATTACCGATAAGCGCATCGACCAACTCAGGGTTCATGTTTGTTACAACCGATTGTAAATCAGTTGTAATTGCGATATTTTTTGCTACCATGCGCTCTTGCCATTGTTCCATTTTTTCAAGCATTGTTTTTTTCAAATCAATAGGTTCAGCAACCGGGAATTGTCCGTTTTCGATACGGTGTAAAAATAAAAGCGCTTTATTCAACCGACCTAATCGAATGGCCGAGCGGTGTATATCTGCAATTTCGCCCAAGGTTTTTGAGTCCAATTGATCGTTTTGGAGCAGTAGTTCCGCCTTGTTTTGGATAATGGCTAACGGGTTTTGTAGTTCGTGGGCAGCATTACCCGTAAAATCGCGCAGTGCTATATAATCATCTACGATACGTTTGGTCATGGTATTGACCGCACGGTTGAGGGCACTAAATTCCTCTACGGTAGTTTCGGGTAGCGTTAATGAAGATTTGTCCGAAAATTTAAAATGGGCTATTTCAAACAAAGATGCATAGAAGGGATGCCATAATCGGCGTGCCGCAAATCGGCTAAACCACCAAACCCCAATCAGCAGCACAGCGATCAACAATGCGACACTTACCAGCACCGTAAACAGGAGTTCTTCTTGATCCAATACACTGTGGGTGATCGATACTAGATAATCTTTTTGACCAATGTGCGTAGAAAAAATGTATTTTCGTGCGGGTTCGTACTCGTTTTCATCCGCATTCCAAAAGGTAGTATCCAAAAATATTTTTTCTGGCACAAGCGCACTTTCCTTTACCTCAATCAAATCATTGGCCAACAAAAGCACCCGATCTGCGGGCAATCCATTGGTATTCCATTGCCTTGTAAGTGCTATTCCATTGTCTTCCAGTAATTCATTTTGCTCTTGGTTGATGATAAAACGGGTGGTCAAAAACAAAATCCCGATGGTGACAGGCAAGGCGAGTAAAATAAACCAGCCAAAATAGCGCGCTGTATATTGTAAAAGTTTCATATTGTTCGCCCAAATTTGTACCCGATTCCATATACCGATACCAAGTAATCAATAGCACCTACGGCGGTGAGTTTTTTGCGCATATTTTTGATATGCGAATACACAAAATCATGGGAGTCGGCTTGGTCAGCATCGTCGCCTGTGAGTAGTTCGGCCAATTGTTCTTTGGTGAGTACGCGGCCTTTATTGGTCACAAAATACAAGAGCAGGTCAAATTCGGAGCGGGTCAATTGCACAGCAGTTTCGTGTACCATTACCCGTTTTTCATCGGGAAAAATTTGAATTTCGTGATACGTTAAAACAGTATTCCCCGAAAAAAGCCGTCGGCGTATCACTGCTTTAAGTCGGGCACTGAGTTCAGCCAAATGAAAAGGTTTAGCCAAATAATCATCCGCGCCTAGATTAAGCCCTGCCAGTCGGTCGTCTAATGCACCTTTTGCAGAGATCAGGATAAAAGCCGCCTCCGGTTTGGATTGCTTGATATGCTGTAAAATATCCAAACCCGTGCCTTTGCCGGGCAAAGTAATATCGGCAATAATGCAGGCATATTCATACAAGTCGGCCTTCGTCATTGCTTGGGCGTAATCGGTTACATGCTCTATCAAATAACCTTCTTGCACCAAATAGCCCTGTATGGCTGTGGCCAAATCGTGTTCATCCTCAATCAGTAATAGTTTCATTGCTAATAATACACCTTACAAACGATAAACCAACGCTAAATTGATCGCTCGTCCGTCAACAGGTGCCCAAAGTGGTACAAAGATAGGGTTATTGAGCGGACCCAGCACAACGCGTTCTTTGCTGGTCTGCCTGAAATCCAATAAGTTTTCGCCGTTAAGGATAAGGTCAAAATGCCCAAATTTGTACCCTATCATCGCGGCTGCAAATAAATACGACTGGGTCCGAGTGCCATCTTCGCGCACCTGCTTACCCGTCCACGATGCTTCTATACCTGTACGAAAATGTGTGCCAAAATCACGGGCAATTACCGTAGCCGCACGGTGGCGCGGTGTAAGCGGTACATAAATCTGTTGCGTCACCCACTGCTGTTTGGCCAACACATAAGTATAGCCAAAATAAACTTCCGTACCCCATATATTCATCCGCAGATAATTGTCCGCACCGCCCGTCGTAAGGGGCGCATCGGCATTGATGGGGCTGAAAAAACCAGCCGCATTGCGTGCCGTGGTAACAGGATTGGCAAATCGGGTATAAAAAAACTGCTGATTGAACGTCAACGAAAAATGATCGCCAAACAAACGATGGTAATTCCACTCCATATTGCCGCCCACCGAACGCTCTGCTCGTACCGTATTGGGGTCAGGAGCAAGGATAAAACGCGGGTCACTTTCGGAATTATTGGCCGCCAGTGTAAGCGGATTTGGGACCGCATAACCCAAACCAAAACCAGCGCGCAAAAATAAATGCTCGTTGATATGGTACAAAATAGCACCGCTCGGTAGCGGAAAAACACCCCATTGGTTCCGAATATCCACGCGAAACCCCGCCTCTGCATCCCAGTGTCCGCGGTGCCAAGCGGCTTGTCCAAATACACCAGCAGCAGTATTTTTAATTGAGCCAAAAGCAATGCTATCGCCGGATTCAGGTGTAAACTCATTACCCGAAAAATTGCTGCCAACTACCCAACGGAGGTGCGCATTTTGTGTTTTTCGGTAGGCTATTTCAGAGAAAAAATCCGTTTGTTGTCCCTCAAAGCGTCGATTGGGTAGTATTTGCTTGCGTTTAAATGAACCTAAAGCGGCTTTGGCCGACCATTCTGCGTTGTTGCGTTGTATGGGTTTGCGCCATTGTAAGTCAACAATACTACGCAAAGTCGTATTTTGTTCGGTAAAAGAATGCGCTGCATCGGGTTGATTTTGCACGGCAATGATATCGCCGCCCAGCCGGTTATCGGCCACCAAAGTAGCCCCAATGGCCAATTGCGACTTATTTTTCCCATAAAGAAACAAACGCGGATGTACGGTAATGGAACGCAGGTTGGCCACATCCGAAAAGCCATCACCATCCACATCTTTTGCACGTTGGCGCGTACCTGCGCCAAAAAAAGTATATCCAATACGGGTATTGCGCCCCGATAACCAAGCAGTGGCGTTGGTTTCATTTAAGGTTGTTTGGTTTAAAGTAAATGCACGTTCGGGTTTTTGTCCCGGCGATTTTGAGATAAAATTCACCACACCCGCAATGGCCCCGCCGCCAAAAAGCGTTGAGGCCGGATTTTTGATCAATTCGATCTGTTTCAAATCGAGTGGTTGTACCTGCAAAATGCCAAAATCGCCGGCCAATCCGGCGTAAAGCGGCATTCCATCTCGGAGCAACTGTGTATATCGACTGGCCAAGCCTTGGATACGAATACCTGAATTGCCCGAATTGAGCGAAGTTTGTTGGATCTGAACACCCGAATAATCGCCTAAAATACTGGCTACATTACCCGGTTTGATCCCGTTTTCTTCGTTCATATCGTCCAGACCCAGTACTTCTACTTTGGTGGGTGAATCCTCAGCGCGGCTATTCGACCGCGTACTTTCAACGATCACTTCATCCAGATTTTCACCCGATGGCACCAACGATACGTGTACAACGCTTGTGGCAGGAATGGTGATGCCGATGGATTTGGGTTCGTAACCAATATAAGTCACCAAAAAGGTGTACGTTCCGATGGGTAAATTGGACAGCACCGCTTGCCCTTCTATATCGGTAGTAGCACCTTGTCCGGCGGCTTTAATAGTTGCTCCGATCAGTGGTTCGCTGGTTATGGTGTCGGAGACCATAATGCTCAATGTTTGTGCTTGAATGAGTTGGGCAAAGAGCAGCAGCACGAGGGCGTTTATTAATTTTTTAAAGATCATGTTTTGTTTAGTCCTTCTCTTTTGTAAGCAATTTCCCCGCTGCATCAAAAACCAAATCTTTCCTTTTTACCTCGGCTTCATAGACGGTTGTACCATCTGCGCGCAAAATTTTTGCGGCTTCTTTTACTTTTTTTCCTTTCAAAGCCGATTGAACAGGTGCTGGGAAATCGGAAAATTTGATTTCGGTTTCTGTTTCGAGCCATTTTCCATCGGGCGAAAAATTGGCACTAATTTCAGTACCATTTTGGTCAAATTCGGCTTCCCAATCACCGTTTTTTTCCCGCTCCCAATCAAGGTCTTTTACAGTAGTGAATTGTTTATTAAAGGCCGCAACCACAGCAGTTGGCGGTGTTTTTTGTGCCAACAAGGATAAACCATTGGTCAGGCAGAACGCAAGAAACAATAATGAGTTTTTCATATCAATCTACTTTATTTGTGAATAATGATACAAAGGTACAGGCTAATGTTGGAGAAATGTTGGAGTAGTGTATTGAGGGTTAGCAATGGGACGGGCGCAAAAGATCTTTAGGGCTGTGCATATTGCAACACAGTCCTTTAATGGGTATTAAATATACCGTTTTAGAGGTTATTTTCGACTATTTCCGTTCTTGTTATTTCTTATCGACTAACAATAGTAATTGCTCCAGCGGTAGCGCGCACAATTCGTTAAAACCAACACAAAAAACAGATGCCAGTCCAAATAAATGTTCCAGGTGCATAGGCGATTCACCGCGTTCGATACGGCTATAGGTGCATTGTTCGATACCCAGGGCTAAGGCGATTTTGTACTGCGAAATATTTAAGGCGGTACGTAGTAAGCGAATTTTTAGAAGAAATTCTGTCATAGTTAAGATGTATTTGATTTACACAGATGTGATTTTAAGTTTCATTATGCACCAGGCGCATAATGTATGCGAAATGAACATTGCAGCGCTCTTTCATCCCCCTTACCTTTGCACTTGCAAATGCGCACTTGCTTTTTTTCTAATTCCAACAACTCAAATGTAGGGCATTATTTTTATTTAAAAAAAACTTTAACACATGAAAAAATTTAATTCCAACAATTTTAGGGGGGGCAAATATTATTTTGTTTACTAACCTTATTTTTATCAATGATGTTTACTAGCGCCTTTGCGCAATCGCCCTGCGCTTTCACTTACACCTTA
>JAAFHO010000293.1 GCA_013297575.1 Chitinophagales bacterium | reverse complement strand
ATAAAAATATTTTTCAACCACTCTATTGATAATCAATTTATTGGAAACAAACCCGCTTCTGGTACTTCAGATATTGAATGTCTCAGCGAAATCCTTAATCGGATTAATAATGCACAGCAAACCATCGACGTTGCCGTATATAATAACAACCGCACCGATATTACCAATGCCCTAAAAAACGCAAAAACAAGGGGTGTTCAAGTGCGTTATATCGCAGCAACTGCCACTCAAAATAGTGCTTTAACTCCCGCCCCAGCATTTCCAGTAGTGTATGGCAATACAGATTATTTAATGCATAACAAATTTATGATCGTTGATGCAGATTTGGTCAATGATGCTTGGGTAATGGCCGGTTCAATGAATTGGACGACCTCCAACATCACCTACGATTATAACAATATGCTAATGATCCAAGATCAAGCCCTAGCCAAAGCATATCGAATGGAATTCAATGAAATGTGGGGAAGTACAGTAGAAACACCCAATGCGGCTAATCAGAAATTTAGCAATGATAAAACCAATAATACACCGCACCAATTTGTGATTGGTGGTATTCCTGTAGAATCTTGGTTTTCACCGAGCGATCAAGTGACCGATCAAATTGTAAACACACTCAATACAGCCAATTCAAGTGTAGATTTTTGTTTGCTCACCTTTACCAAAAATGAACCTGCAAATGTATTGGTCAGCAAATTTACAAATTCCAATGTGGCGGTTCGCGGTTTAATCGAAAACATCAACGATTCAGGTTCCGAATATGCCTACCTGCAATCCAAAGGTATTTCTGTAGCAGAGCACTATTTACCGAATCAAATGCACCATAAATACGCCGTTATTGACGCGATGCAACCCAATTCTAATCCAACAGTTTGGACAGGATCGCATAATTGGACTTTTAGTGCCGAAACCTATAACGACGAGAACTCACTTGTTATTCACGATAGCGATATTGCACGTTTGTACCGCGCAGAATTTGAAGCGCGTATTGCCGAAAATCCAGTAAGTACCACAGAACCACAAAATGTTGGTTTTAGACTTCAACCCAATCCAACCGAAGATGTATTTATGGTGATAAGCGATCAATTTGATCTATCAAAAGATACCAAAGTACAGGTTTGGTCGAGTACTGGCGCGTTAGTGCTAGAACAGTTATTCAGCCCCGGACAAGCCATTTCTACATCTAATTTACCGGTTGGCTCGTATATTGTAAAAATAAAAAGCCGTAATGGATTCGCCGCTCTTCCACTGCAAAAAATTTCACGTTAACCAGGCTGGTGCAGCGCACCCCATTGGAACAGATAGTATCTTGATCGGGGCTTGGGCAGACCTGACCGATGTCCATAATGTATTAGATATAGGTACAGGTACGGGCATTATCGCTTTGATGATGGCACAACGGCTATCTCAGTTTCAAGTAGATTACCAAGTGGATGCAGTAGAAATCGATACCCAATCGGCACAATGTGCAAAAGGGAATTTTGAATCATCTATTTGGCATAAACATTTGACTATCAACGCTGTATCTATTCAGGAATTTACAAAAAATAGGCCATTGGGTTGTTATGATTTAATCATCAGCAACCCGCCTTTTTTCAATAATTCCCTATTGTCGCCAAATTTGGAAAGGCAACAAGCGCGCAGTACCGTTACGCTCAATTTTGAAGATTTACTGAACGTTGTATTAGCACTTTTAAGCCCCAAAGGCCGTTTTTGTGTGATATTGCCTACTTTGGAAGGTCGCCAATTGTACGAAATGGCCGCTTGTATGGGTTTATATTATACGGCAATAACAGCGGTAACAGGCAAGGAAGGCAAACCAACAGAACGATTAATGATACAACTAGAGTGCAATCCGTATTTCCATAGAAAAGATCGCTTGGTCATTTATGGCTTAGATGGAAAACACACCAAGGATTATCAAGACCTAACAAAAGACTTTTATTTATAATTTTATGAGTAAAAATATCATCAATATATTTATCAAAAATCCTCGATTGGGCTACGTAAAGACACGTTTGGCGGCTACTTTAGGCAATGAGGAGGCTTTGAAGATTTATCATTTTTTATTGAACAAAACAAGAGCAGCAGCCTTGAAAACCCATGCAGAACGCTGGCTTTGGTACAGTGATGCTATTGCAGAAAATGATGATTGGGACAATGCCCATTTTAACAAAAAAGTACAAGAAACCGGTGACTTGGGTGCGCGTATGTATGGCGCATTTCGGACGGCTTTTTCGGAAGGTGCTAACAAAGTGATTATTGTTGGCAGCGATTGCCCTGAACTTAATGAAAACCTACTCCACCAAGCATTGAAAGCATTGGATCACCATGATTTTGTGCTTGGGCCTACACCAGATGGTGGCTATTATTTATTGGGAATGAATCAATTACACCAAGAAGTATTTCAAGATATTGCTTGGAGTACCGATGCCGTTTATCCCACCACAGCAAATATTGTAAAGGCGCTAGGATGTACAAAATTTGATTTAGCACCATTATCCGATATAGATAATGAAGCAGATTGGCTCAATTACCAGTCGCGTCATAATGTACAGGATACACCGTAGTTTTGTTTTCACATTTCAAATAATTACCTTTGCACCATGTCATTTTCATTGCAACGTATTTTTTCGAAGTACTCCGGTTTTTTGCGCACCGTAAAAGCAGTATATGTGATCAATAACCTGCTCAATGCTCGTGCATTACAGCGCAATAAGTCGCTATACAAGCAATTTGGGTTAAAAAAAAGTATTTTTAGCCCGTTGAGCAAACATGATTTTGAACGTGTACGCAAGGGTGAAGTTCCATGGATTGACCAAGCCGATGCTTTGGAAAAACTATCGAACCACTCGGATATACATCAGTTTTCTCCAACAGTGCAGGCGCAAATCAGGCAATTTATTGAGCAAGGTTACCTTATTTTAGAAAACTTTGTGCCAGCCACCGAAACGGATGCACTGAACCAAGAAATTGAACAATTATTAGCTGAAGGGAAAGCCGGTTTTAATTTTACAGGCAGGAAAATATTTAACTTATTTGAGACCAGTACAATAGCCAACGAGCGTTTTTTTAGGCGACCAGAACTGATCCAAATCCTCACTTTTTTGTTGGGTAAAAAGATTATTCCTTTCCAAACGCTGAATTTCAATTTGGGTAGCGAGCAACGCCCGCACTCCGATGCGATCCACATGACCACCGAGCCACAAGGATTTATGATTGCGGCTTGGTATGCTTTAGAAGATTGTACGGAGATGAATGGCCCTTTGGTGTATTATCCGGGAAGCCATCGGTTGCCGTTTGTGAGTACAAATGACTACAACTCTGGAGATTCTACTTTTTTAGTGGGAAACGAAAGCAATGCGCGTTATGAGGACAAAATAGCAGAGATAATTGAACAAAACAATTTACAACCTGCTACTTTTTTAGCCAAACGAGGCGATGTTTTAATTTGGCATTCCAATTTAATCCACGGAGGCAGCCCCATAAAAGGAATACCAACAGACGGCAAACCGATCACTAGAAAGAGCATGGTTTGCCATTATTTTGCAGATGATGTGATTTGTTACCACGAAATGTTGCACCGCCCCGCATTAATCAAGAACACATAGTACATTTGCAAATCACATGGAATTACTACAACAACATATACAAGCCCTTATTTTTGCTTCGCCCCAGGCTTTACCATTGCACGAAATACTCGTAGTGGTACAAGAAGCATTACAGCCGGATATTACCGAGGCGGATCTCCAAGCAGCGATTACGAGTATTCAATCGCAGTTCAAATCCGAAAATTTTGCTTTCGAGCTGGTCGAAATTGGCGGCGGGTATCAGTTTTTAACAAAAGGTGCTTATCATAATACCATTGCTATTCACCTTAAACAAAGCACCAAAAAACGCCTTTCTCAAGCGGCTATGGAGACAATGGCTATTGTGGCTTATAAGCAACCTGTGAGCAAATCAGAGTTGGAAGAAATAAGAGGTGTAAGTTGTGATTACGCCATTCAAAAACTTTTGGAGAAAGAATTGGTTATAATTAGTGGCAGAAGTGAAGGCCCCGGCAGGCCACTTCTATATGGTACTTCTGATAAATTTATGGATTATATGGGGATAAATAGCCTTAATGATTTGCCCAAACCCAAAGATTTTAAAGAAGTGGAAAACAGTATTGGTGTTACTCCAGCCATAGAAGAAACATTTGAAAGCCAAAATCAATAAATTATGGAATTAGTGAATAGAGTGGCCCAAAGCGGCTTAGTTACCCTTGACTTAGAAACATTTTATCCAAAAGGAGAAATTGTTGGATTCGATCTCAAAAATTACTTGTTCATGGAAATGATCTTGAAAGAAAAAGACTTTCGGGCAGCATTAGATGAACATAATTGGGCGCAATATACCGAAAAAAACCTCGCTGTTTATTGCTCCGCTGATGCAATTATTCCCATGTGGGCGTATATGCTTGTAGCTACTCATGCTGCGCCTTTCGCAGCTGATATTGTGCAATCTACGCCAGAGCAACTACCAGAAATTGTATTTTGGAAAAAAATAGCAGCATTGGATATTGCCCAATACGCTGGCAAAAGGATGGTGGTAAAAGGTTGTAGCGATCAACCAGTTCCGCCTTCTGCATACTTGGAGATTACGCGACGCTTGCAACCTATTGCGCAAAGTATCATGTTCGGTGAGCCTTGTTCCACCGTACCTGTCTATAAAAAAGCAAAAATAACTTCAATATCGGAGTGATTATGCCATAATGACACCCAAATTCCAAGCGGCGACACAAATAAACACACAATGTATCTCTAAATTTATTATTCATGACAAAACTACTCCGCCAACGTAGTACCCATTTTTCTTTACTCATCGTTTCGGCCATTGCTCTATTGGCCAGTTCTGGTAATCCGCCAAATGGTTATACCGCAGCGCCATTTGATAACAATTGTAGTAGTTGCCACGGCGGTAATAACCCCAGTGGCTTCGATGGATCAGTAACATTGGAAGGACTTCCCGGTACTATTGTACCAGGTACCACATACCCACTTACCCTAAGAATGACTGCTGCAGCTGGAAATCCCAACCGAGGAGGCTTCCAAATAGTCGTTGTGGATGGCAGCAATAATAATTATGGCGACTTAACAGCCCTTACCGCTAATGGTGTCGGTGCTGAGTTTTTTGGCTCACGTGAATATGTAGATCACCGCAATCCTAAGAATTTTTCTGGAAATGGCTCTGAAATCAGTTGGAGTTTTGATTGGAAAGCGATTGGTACACCAGCAGGAAATACGGCTAAGTTTTATTTTATTGGAAACTTCTGTAATGGCTCTGGCTCTAGTGGCGATTTTCCTAAACCAGAAAATATGATCGTGCCAGTTGATGCTCCTGCCAATATTACAGCGGAAATAACAGGAACAACAAATGTTTCTTGCTTTGGGGGTAACAATGGTAATGCCACCGCCGCAGGATCTGGGGGCTCTGGCACTTATACCTACTTGTGGAGCAATGGCCAAACAGCCGCTACAGCTATTAATCTGATAGCAGGTAACTATACTGTAACCGTTACTGCAAGTGGCGGTGGTACTGGCACTGCCATGGCGAATATATCGCAACCAACATCAGCACTTACTGCCCTCACAATGGTAGGAGGTTCCATTACGTGCGCCAGTTCTACCACCTCTATTACCGCAAATGCTAATGGAGGTACGCCCTCTTATACTTACCTTTGGTCGAATGGAAGCAATGATAACCCACTGAGTGTCAACGCAGCAGCAACTTATACCGTTACAGTTACTGATGGTAATAACTGTACAAAAACGGCCACTGCGGTAGTAAGTTCAAATACCATTGCACCTGTTGCAGTTGCAACTGGATCGACACAATCTTGTACGAGTAATTCAACAACGGTGAGTGGTACAGGCTCATCAACAGGTGCCAATTTTGCATATCTTTGGACAGCACCTCTTGGCGGCAATATCATTGCAGGAGGAAGCACAATCAACGCAACAGTAAGCGGGGCGGGTACTTATACCTTGCAAGTAACCAATAATGCCAATGGTTGTACCAAAACAGCAACTGCGGTTGTCTCTTCGCCTACACCACCTGTTGTAAGTACAAGTGGGACTACCCTTTCTTGTACCAATCCAACAGGATTAATTACTGCATCTGCAGTAGGAAATGTCAGCTACAGTTGGTCTGGGCCAAGTTTTAATTCTAACTTACAAAATCCATCTGTATCACAACCAGGCACTTATACAGTAACAGTCACATCATTAGCCAATGGTTGTACTGCTACTGCTACTGCTACTGTTATTTCTAATATTGCGCTACCTAGCTTGAGCGTTTCCACCACAACGGCTACGTGTACCAATCCATTGTCTAATGCAACGGCCACCAGTAATGTAGCTGCACAATACAATTGGACTTGGCCAGGAGGAGGCAATTCTACACAGGCCACCATACCACTCAGCCCTGGCGTTATTTATACCGTAGTGGCAACTAATCCATCTAATGGTTGTACGAGTTCGAGTACCGCTACTTATTCTGGCAATACAACACCGCCATCTGCAAGTACTGTAGGTGGTACATTAACCTGCAGTATATCTCAAATAACGGTGCCTTCTTTTACGAATGCTACCAATCCAACTTACGCTTGGGCGGGTGCGGGCATCTCATCGGGTAATAATACCAGTAGTATAACTGTAAATGTCCCTGGCACTTATACCGTTACCATTACAAATAGTGCTAATGGTTGTACCAACACATCAACAGCTACAGTATCGCAAGATATTACACCTCCAAACGTAGCTATTGCCCCACCGACTCCGCTTACTTGTAATAGCCCTACAGTCATGCTGAACGGAACAAACACCGCAGCCGGCACTTTTAGTTATCAGTGGGCCGGCCCAATGGTTGTTTCTGGCGCAAATACGCTTTCACCTACGGTTAGTGCATCAGGTTTATATACATTAACTGCTACAAATACCACAAACAGCTGTACATCTACTTCAAGTGCTACTGTTCAGCAATCAAGTGCCGTGGTTGTAAGCATCTCTAGTTCGAGCAATGTATCTTGTTTTGGAGGGAGTAACGGAACGGCAAGTCCAATAACAAGCGGAGGCCTACCACCATATTCTTTTCTTTGGAACAATACATCAACGACAGCCACTAT
>JAAFHO010000292.1 GCA_013297575.1 Chitinophagales bacterium | reverse complement strand
TAAGTTTCTATTTCGCTAATAGCAGACATTTAAGCAAAGCCAAATTGTCCGATCTTAGCAAGTAAACTCAAATATTACGATCAACGGGAGAAGTGTCATCATCAAGGCCATCAAATAAAGATACGGCCATAATGGAATAAATAATAATTAATGTTATCATTGATATTTTGATTTAACTGACTGCAAAGGTAACTGAAAGTTTGTTCACTCACAAATATTTTTTTAAAATTATAGCAAAAATTTATATCCATTTAACAATTCACTAACGGCCATCCTTTTTTTACCTTCCAATTGCACCTCTAATAAATGGATATATCCATCTTTTACTTTTACTTTTAAAACACCTTTATGCGGTATAACATAACTACCCGTTGGTATCGTATCATCAGAATGTATTTCCGGTAGGGCTTTAAACACTTTGAATATTTTACCATCCTTGAGTACTGTCCAAGCACCGGGATAAGGGCTTAGGCCACGGATAAAATTATGTACCTCGATGGCAGTTCGACTAAAATCTATCTTGCACGTCTCCTGAAATATTTTAGGCGCATGGGTCGCTGCATCGCTGGGTTGTGGAATGGTTTTTACCGTACCATTTTGAATGTCAGTTACCGTCTCCAATACTACCGCTGCGCCCATCACCATCATCCGGTCATGTACCGCTCCTACCGTCTCATTAGGGCCAATATCCATCTTGCGTTGCAGGATGATATCGCCTGTATCTATTTCATGCTGGAGGAAAAAAGTAGTTACCCCTGTCTCCGTTTCGCCATTCATAATTGCGTGGTTGATCGGTGCTGCTCCCCTGTATTTGGGTAGTAACGAACCGTGCAAATTGAGCGTTCCTAAGGGTGGCATTTGCCATACAACTTCGGGTAACATTCTAAAAGCCACTACAACCTGTAAATCGGCCTTTAAGCCCGATAACTCCGCAAGAAATACCGGATCTTTTAACTTCAACGGCTGTAATACCTTAAGCCCATTGGCCACCGCAAATTTCTTTACCGCCGATTCAATAATACCCGACCGACCACCTGGTTTGTCAGCGGCTGTTACTACACCTACTACTTCGTAGCCGTTGTCCAAAAGTATTTTAAGCGATGGCACAGCAAAATCGGGTGTACCCATGAAAATAATTCGCATATCGTTTGTGTTGTTTTTTTATAGAAATACACGAATAATGGGTCAAATATCGCAAGTAATTACTTTTCAATACTTAGTCATACGATGACTCGGAGTCATCGTATGACTAAGTATTGAAAAGTAACTAAACGCATTAATCCATTATTCGCTTGAAGTATATTTGCATCGCACTTAAAGGCTACAATATAGCAGTGCAAAGTTGCAGGTATTTCTCCTATATATATAGGTGTGGACTTCCCCCCTCCCCCCTAAAAAAGATAAGGGACAGATTGCACGCGCAACCCATCCCCTACCCTTTCGTCATCAAACTTGCTGGCTTTGTCTGCCAACAAAATCATTTTCTTACATCCTGTAATTCAACTGTAGCGCAGCATAATGCGGGCCACCAATACCTATCTCAAAACCTAGACCGATATTAGGGGTGATATAACCGCGCAAACCAAATGGGATAATTTGGATATTAGGAGTTGCGCCAGCATTACGAAAGGTACTGTTCACATCCTTTGGATCAAGTGTTTCGTCAGCGGTTACTTTAGCATTCCAAATACTTACACCCACCCGTAATCCCGAGTACATATCAATACGTCCTTTATTTCCGTAGTGGAATAATGGACGTATTGCAATAGTAGTACGAGATAACTTAAAGTCAATTGGACCAACATATTTACTACCATCATCTTTTGTTATGTCAATACTTGAAGATTTAAGGCTCATCTTGTTATAAGATGTTGCTAATCCAATACTAAACCAGTTGTTTACACCGTAATCATAGGTCAAGCCGTAAGAAGCAGTAGCTTTTAATTTCACTTCACTTCCAAGGCTATCAGAGATTGGATCTTCAAGTTTAGCAAAAAGTTGAAAAACATTTGCTCCTGCAGTTGCAGAAATGGTACTGCGGTAATCTGCATTCTGAGCAAAGTTAGCAGTAAGGGCGCAAAGCGCGAAAATTGGGATCAAAAGGAGACTCTTTTGCTTCATCATAAAATGTGTTTGGTTAAAATTTGCGCAAAAGTCGGCAACTCCCAACGTATTGTCAAGTACTACTGCTGCCTTTTATGGAATATTTAACATATCAATGCTCATGTTCCTCTTGTGCGTGTTTAGCATATTCTGCGGCTAATTTGGTTTGTAAATCGGCCGGAACAGGCGCATACTCATTAAAAGCAATATTAAATTTTGCCTTTCCTTGTGTCAACGCTCTTAATGTAGAGGAATATTTATGTAATTCTTTTAACGGAACTTTTGCCTTTATTACTTGGTAATGCCCTTGCGCATCCATACCCATGATGATCGCTCGGCGAGTTTGGAGGTCACCCATCACGCTCCCCATCACTTCTGCATCACACATGACCTCCAAGTCGTAGATAGGTTCGAGCAATTGCGGTTGCGCTAATAGGAAGTTTTCCTTGAACGCATAAGTGCCTGCTATCTGGAATGCCATATCGTTAGAATCTACTGGGTGCATCTTTCCGTCGTAGATAGATACGCGCACATCACGGCAATAGGAACCTGTAAGCGGGCCTTCTTCGAGTTTAGCATGAATACCCTTTTTAATGGCATTGATAAAACGCGCATCAATGCTTCCGCCTACGATCGCCCAACAAAAACTAAATTTACCACCCCATTTTAAATCTTCAATTTCAATGTTTTTAACCGTCAAACCCACTGGCGCTGGCATACCTTCATAATAAGGTTCTACCCGCATGTGTACCTCCGCAAACTGCCCGGAACCACCCGATTGCTTTTTATGCCGGTAATCTTTATTCGATTCGCGCTGTATGGTTTCGCGGTACGGAATACGCGGTTCGGCATATTCTAGGTGTACTCCAAAGTTTTGCTCTGCTTTGAAACGTACAATATCCAAGTGCATTTCGCCTTGTCCTTCAATAATCGTCTGCCGCAGTTCAATACTTTGTTCCACGTGCAAAGTGGGGTCTTCTTCTCGAATCGTATGCAGGGCGTGTGCCATTTTTTCTACATCGGCTTTATTAGGCGGCACTACAGACATACGAATACGCGAAGTGGGGAATTGTATCCGTTCAATTTTGGTCTCCGCACCCTTGGGATTGAGCGTTTGGTTGGTATGCGAACCTTTTAGTTTTACAACGCATCCAATATCACCAGCACGCAACTCGGCTACCGCATCTCGATTTTTTCCCTCGCTTTCGTACAATTGTGCAAAACGTTCTACGGCACCGTTATCGGCATTGACCAACTCGTCACCCGTTTTAACCGTACCGGAATACACCTTAAAGTACGATACAATACCTACTTTGGGTTCATTTACAGTTTTGAAGATAAATACACAAGCGCGTGCGCCAGGATCACAAGGCTTGCTGCCGCCGCTTTCTAATTTGGCAGCAGGACGATCGGCGGGACTGGGGCATATATCGTGGATAAAACCCATGATCCTGCCGCTACCCATATCTTTCAAACCCGATGCACAAAATACTGGAAAAAATTGGTGGTGAGCCAAACCAATAGACAAACCTTTTGCAAGTTCCTCCTCGTCCAAAGTACCCTCGTCAAAATATTTCTCCATCAAAGCCTCGTCGTTTTCGGCAGCAGCCTCTACCAATGCAGCGTGCATTTCATTGGCACGTGACTGGTGTTCTGCTGGAATGGGCTTCTTTTCTGGTTTGCCTCCTCCTGCAGGAAAGACATACATCACCATCCGAAGTGCATCAATAATCGCGTTAAAATCGGGGCCTTGATTCACCGGAAACTGCAAAGGCAATACGCGGCTACCAAAACGATTGATGGCCTGCTCCAGTGTCGTATCAAAATCGGCCTTTTCATGGTCTAATTGGTTAATGACAAATATAGAAGGTGTATCGTATTGATCGACGTACTCCCATATTATTTCTGTACCGACTTCTACCCCGCTTTTTGCATTAAGCATAACGATAGCAGTATCCGCTACTTTTAGTGCCGTAACTACTTCGCCCACAAAATCGTCCAGCCCCGGTGTATCGAGGATATTGATTTTCGTGTCTTTCCAGGATGCGTGCATAACGGAAGCGAATAAAGAATGGCCGCGCTCTTGCTCAATGGTGGTGTAATCTCCTTGGGTATTCCCCTCGGAAACATTGCCGCGGCGGGTGATGGCTTTTGCTTCGAAAAGCATTGTTTCTGCAAAGGTGGTTTTTCCACAACCGGCGTGTCCTACCAAGACTACATTCCGGATTTTGCTGGTGTCATAAGTTGCCATAGACCAAAAAAAGGTTAGGTGAGTGATACGGTGACTAGAAACAAAATTTACATAATCATTTGTCTTTAGTCACCAATAAATGTAAACGAACAAAGCAGTTCATCAATAAAAAATTTTGTTTTGTAAAAACGTTGAATTCTCGGTTTAAATGTATGATTAAGGAATGATTCGCAGTATGAAAAATAGGTTTTTTTTTATTTTTTTTTAAAAAAGGTAGGTTCTTTTAACCCTATAAGCGGAACATGTACCAAGCGTAGAGACTGTATCATAAGTAACCAAATGTCTAATGTTCTATACACAATAGTGTCTGCCTGATTTCAGACCTAATGGTGTCAAACTAAGCACATCCTGACCCTGATAAGGGTCAAATATGAATAGCCCTGAATGAAATTCAGGGTTCAATATGCGTGTATGTTTAATAACCCTGAAAGGGTTGAACATGATGAGACGCCCAATACATTGATGTTCAACCACTCCGTGGTTGTTAAAACATTGCCACATTCCACGACCCGAATTGCATTCGGGGCTATTCAAGTTCAACCACTCCGTGGTTGGTATATCGCTAAGGAACGATGAAGCAATACCTCCCCTATTTTAAAAATCAATCCAGTTAACACCGTTGTATTATATTTGCCCATCTTTTTTATCACACACCACTTTTTTACGATGCGAATTACTACCCTTATCCTTTTTTTCGCCCTTTGTGCACAATGTTTATTGGCTCAAATAACCGTCACCCATCTCCGCACCGAAAATCGCGAAAACCCGCTTGGTTTGGATGTGAAAGTCCCGCGGTTTTCCTGGCAGATACAATCCAATAAGCGCAATACTACACAATCGCATTATGAAATCAGGGTGGCAAAAGACCCCGATTTTAAAAATATATCCTGGACAACAGGCAAAAATATGTCTGATCAATCTGTATATGTCCCGTATTCCGGTACATCTTTGTCGTCCAACACCTTATATTATTGGCAAGTTAGGATTTGGGACAATAAAGGGGTGATCTCTGATTGGTCCAAAACCGCAACCTGGCATACTGGCTTTTTAAATCCCACCGATTGGAAAGCAAACTGGATATCCGTTAGTGCCCGCGAAAGCAATGCAAGTCCCTATTTCCGCAAAGTATTTTCGGCCAAAAAGAAAATCAGCAACGCCACTGTTTTTGTATCCGCTCATGGCCTCTACGAATTATACCTCAATGGCCAACGCGTGGGCAATGCCTGCCTCACCCCCGGCTGGACGGCTTATCAAAAACGTTTACAATACCAATGCTACGATGTAACTAAGATGATCGAATCGGGTAAAAACACAATGGGCGGCATCTTGGGTAATGGCTGGTTCTTGGGCGAATTGGGCTGGGAAAACCACCGCAACCTGTACGGTAAAGAATTGGCATTGATCGCTCAACTGGAAATTACCTACTCCGATGGCACACAAGAAACCATTGTAACCGACGATACTTGGAAAACCAGCCACGGTGCTGTACGTTTTTCCGAAATTTACGACGGTGAAAGCGTTGATTATAGAAAAGAACCCGTCGGTTGGCAAACCTCTAATTATGACGACCGAAATTGGGGTACTGCCAAAATACAAGATTTCCCCAAAGATATTTTGATTGGTACCTACAATGAAAGTATGACCGAACACGAAAAAATAAACCCAATTGCCATTTTCACCACACCAAAAGGCCAGAAAACACTCGATTTTGGCCAAAATATGGTAGGTTGGGTTCGTGTAAAAGCCAATGGCAAAGCAGGTGACCGCATTATTCTACATTATTCCGAAGTGTTGGATCCCAAAACAGGCAATGTATATTTTGAAAATTTACGCCATGCCGCATCCAGCGATACGTTTTATTTATCGGGCAATGGCGAGGAGACCTGCGTGGTGCGTTTTACTTTCCACGGATTCCGGTATGTGCATGTGGAAGAATATCCAGGGGCATTGAAAGCAGAAAATTTCACCGCAGCAGCCGTCTATTCTGATATGCCATTGACGGGCAATTTTGAATGTTCCAGTACTTTAGTCAACCAATTACAACACAATATACAATGGGGGCAGCGCGGTAATTTCCTAGATGTCCCTACCGATTGCCCTCAACGCGATGAGCGCATGGGTTGGACGGGTGATGCGCAAGTATTTGCCAATACAGCCCTTTTCAATTTTGACGCGCATAATTTCTTTGCCAAATGGCTAAAAGATGTGGCCGCCGATCAACGCCCCGATGGTAAAGTACCGTTTGTCATTCCAAATGTACTCGGTGAAAACCAAGGCGGTAGCACTGGTTGGGCCGATGTTTGTACAATTATCCCTTGGAATACCTACGTGGCTACTGGCGACAAACGCATTTTAGAGGATCAATACGCCAGTATGAAAGCCTGGGTTGGTTATATGGAAACAAACAGTAAGGATAACCTTTGGAATACGGGTTTCCACTTTGGAGATTGGCTGTTTTACGATGTGGACGACGACCGCGACGGACGCTCTGCCATTACCGAAAAATACTATATTGCGCAATGCTTTTTTGCATATTCTGTACAATTAACCTTAAAAACCGCTCAAGTACTAGGAAAAACTGCTGATATTGAACGCTATACAGTTTTACTCAAAAATGTAAAATCTGCTTTCCTCAACGAATATATTACACCCAATGGCCGCCCCATTTCGGGTACACAAACGGGCTACACACTAGCGCTCCAATTTGATATGTTACCCGAATCACAGCGGGCAAACGCGGCAAAAGCCTTGGTCGAAAACATCAAAAGTTACGGTAACCACCTGACCACGGGTTTTTTAGGCACACCCTACTTATGCC
>JAAFHO010000291.1 GCA_013297575.1 Chitinophagales bacterium | reverse complement strand
CAATTCGGTAGAAGGCAAACTTTCGCATTATCTACGTTCTGTATCTTCCTTGTTCAAACGAGGGCATTACGATGATTGCGAAACACAATTAGCCAAGGCTCAAAAACTAGCAACCCAATATGAGTTATTTACCTGGCAATTGGATATTTACAAATGGTACAGACACCTTGCTTATACCCGTATGGATGTGCAATTTCTCCATACTCAACTTGATCTGTTAGACCAAGAAGAAAGCCAGATTTTGGACAAATTAAACAACCTGACTACTTACCGAAAACTCTTTTTTAGGATGTACGCACTCATCAAAAAAGATGCCTTCCAGCGCGATGCAAACCGCATGGATATCCTTAAAAAGATGATACCCGAAGCACTGCTTGAAGAACAAAACCCGGCACTTTCCAACAGAGGAATAATTATGTATTACCGCACGGTTAACTTGTACCATTACGCTGCACAGGATATTGAAAAATTCTATCTTACAGGACAAAAAACCATACAAATCATTGAAAATCAGCCTTTTTTCCTAGAAGAAAACCAATCCGAGTATATTGCTTCGCTCAGTAATTACATACTGGCTTGTGGCCTTAAAGAACAATATAATGAAGTACGTGAAGCCCTCCAAAAACTCCGCTTACTCGTGCCACGAACAGAAGATGACCGGCGCAAAATACACCGCCAGTACTACTCTTCCATGTTCTTGCTTTGCCAGTTTACAGGCGAATTTGAGGATGCACAAAAGGAATTAATTCGGTGTAAAGAAGAAGCAGAATTGCTCCATTCCAAGGACTACGAAACGGCTAGTTTTTTCTTCCAATATTTTTATATTTCTTTCGGATGCGGCAATTATGAGCAGGCATTGGAATACCTCAATGTTTGGCTCTCACAACCCCGTTCGCTCGAACGAGAAGACCTCCAAAGTCTTGCACGGATACTTGCTTTGTTGCTCCACTATGAATTGGGCAATATGTTATTGTTGGAGTCGTTAATACGATCCACCAAACGCTTTTTAAGGCAAAAAAACAGGCTTTATGAGTTGGAAAAGAAATTTATCCAGTTGATGAGCGACTTAATGCGCGCACCCAATGCAGCGGAAAAGAAGAAAGCAATTGTGCTTTTCGAGGAAAGTTGGGTCAATATTGCAGGCACCAATGCCATTAATCAAATATTCGACCTTAAATCGTGGATCGATGCTCAAATAAGCGGAAAATCGTATGGCGAAACCGTAAGGGAAAAATGGAGGGGAAGAGGTGCTTGATCTATGATTTATAAAACATTATGCTACACAAATCATAAATCAAGCATGTTTAACTCATTTCCCACCACCATCAACGTTTACGCCTTCTTGCGCTGCACGGGTATCAAGAGAAGTCCAGCGAACGCGATAATCGAACTTTCTACCTTTGATGATATAGATACCACCTTTGGTATTGTTCATTTGTTCTGGAGTAAGTGTAGTGACGAAACTTTGCACTTTTAATTCATCGAGTGTCAATTTTTCTTTTGCCATGAGAATAGGTTTAAATAGTTTAAGAACGAATACGATCCAAATGTAAGAATATTCCACTTATCCATGCTAGTACCCCGTTGAACATTTTTTTTAAAAAGTCAGGTTTCTGATGGCCTATTTTCTGAACAAAATAATTTTAAATTAACCGACTAAAGCAAAAAGAAGCAAAGACTAACGCTTATTTTTTATCGACAACCAACGCTGTAGGGCGATTCGCAATTTCCCAAGCAGTATAAAATGCCAGTTGAGCGCGCTTTGCCAATGCTTCACAATTGATTTTATCAGGCGTATCTGTTGCCTTATGATAATCGGCATGTGTACCGTTGAAGAAAAAGATAGCAGGGATTCCACGCTCCGCAAAGTTATAGTGGTCGCTACGCTCATAATAATGGTTCGGGTCTTTAGGATCATTGTATTTGTAATCCAATTCCAACTTAGTATAAACACGATTATTACGGGCGTGTATTTCGTGCAGTTCCGAACTCAAACGATCCGAACCAATAACGTAAACATAATTACCATCCTTATGCTCATCGTCGATGCGACCGATCATGTCGATATTAATATCTACAACAGTCTTCTTGAGCGAAAACAAAGGAAAATCAACATAGTATCGCGAGCCAAGTAAACCTTTTTCTTCGCCACTTACCCACATACAAAGCACACTGCGCTTTGGCCCAACGCCTTTTTTCTTGGCTTCTGCAAAAGCGCGCGCAATTTCCATTAACCCTGTACTTCCAGAACCGTTATCGTCGGCACCATAATAGATACGGTCGTCCACAAAACCAAGATGGTCATAGTGAGCGGTTACGATCACCAATTCCTTTTTCAATTCGGGGTCGCTACCTTCTATATAACCGATGACGTTGCTGCCTTCCAATTGCGTCAGCTCTTTATCTAGGTTTACCTCTATTTTATTTTTTATTTTTACAGGCTTAACAGATTTACCATTTTTTATCTCCGACAAATAATCATTCACTTTATCCGACTTACTCCCCCAAATCGCTTTGGCCATATCTTCGCTGATAAAAGCGGTATTGACCATCTTGTTCATTTTACTTGGATCTTTTTTTTCTACCGGTGTCCAACTATACGTGGAAATCAATTTCCGATTCTTTTTCAAGTTTTCTTTCAAAGCGGGATCAATGATAAAAACCATTGCGGCTCCTTTACTTGCAGCCAATTCTATTTTTCTCTTCCAGTTCAATGACCAATCTGAATGGTACGAATTTCCAGTAATCAAGTAATTTCCAGATGCATCCATCGGCTCGCCGTCGTAGAACAACAACACTTTACCTTCAACATCATTTTTACCATAGTCACTATATTTGGGATCATCAATGCCATAACCCATAAAAAGCACATCTTTGTACTTCGCCGATGGCACAGAAGTAGTTATAGCAGGATAGACGTAAAAATCCTCCCTGCTTTTAAAAGGTACCTCATCTACAGTAATACCAATATTCTTCCAAGAAACCCTTTCTAAATGGATGGCTTGCTGATACGTGCCACGGTCACCATTAGGAGGAATACCACTTTCTTGAAGACAATTAGCCAAAAAAGCAGCGGCTTTGCGCTGCCCTTCCGTCCCAGTTTCGCGCCCCTGTAAAGAATCCGAAGCCAAAACATAAATTAATTTTTTCACATCCGCAGCATTAATGGTATTGGCGAAAGGTACGGGATCGGGTAAATCGTAATCGGGCTTATCTGGTTTTACTTTCGGCTTAATATTTGGATTGGGAGTATAGGAGTTATCCTGAACTTCTTCTTTTTGAGCAAAAATAACTGTACTCCCGAATACTAAAAGAGCGCTAATAATTAAGTTTAATTTCATAAATTAGATGATAAATGCGGCACCAAAGGCCAGCACTGATATAATAATGCCGTACATGAAAATATTGTAACAAATACTCAAGTACTGATATTTTTTAGCCAAAACCTTGCCTAAATAATACAAGTCTCGGCTCATAGATCCATAGAGAAAATCGGAATCGCGGAGCATTTCGTTGACACCCCATTGAAAATCTTCCAATTTCATATTATAAAAATTACCAAAAAACAAAAGATTTACTGTGCGCTTTTTTATCATTTCGCGGGTAGTATTTCCTTCTGTTACTTTGGGTCGCGTACTCAAAGTGGCATAGATCATTGACCCCAAACAGGTCATTGTAAGCAGTATGGTTGGAATAATCAGTTTATGATTATCTTTTAATTGCGGTATTAAATTAGATACCATAATGGAAATAACAATAGCATTGACAGAAAGCATTAGGTTGGCTTTACTATCGGCCATTGTACTCAGGTTGGTATGTGTGCGGTAAGTTGTACGGTACATGGTTTCTACACCTCGCCCCTGACTTCCTTTTTTAAGGTCATTTTCGCTATTTTTGAAAATCTTTTCAATATCATTTTTTTTACCAGCATCTTCGGTGATGGCTATTTCATCCACAGAGGGCGCTTCGTCGGGATTAAGCCGCCTTTTCTGTTTCAGTAATTGCTGAATATGCTTGGCTTTTTTCTTATTGAACAATTCCCGAGCCACAGTAGTATGGTACTCGTGTCCCAGCATAAAATTAAGTTCAAAATTAATCCAGTCTTGTTCGCCCATAATCAAATCACGGGTAAGAACAAATTCTTGCCTTAATTTACCTGTCCGATCCCAGTAAATTTTCATCCCCAGATGGCTTAAATCGGCATCACACAATACCTGTTCGGGTATAGACACAGGTTTTTGAGGAATCTTTGTAGCACGGATACAAGCTATGATTACGCCCATATCGCCTTCTGGTAATTTATCCTTTAAGAATTCGGTGGCAATATTACAACTACGCTCTTCGTGCTCTGATGCACCTTCATAATATCCAGTATCATGGAACCAAGCCGACAATTGAACCAACGTCAAATCCTTTTCTGATAATCTGAAACCTTCTCCAATGGCTTTTGCGGCAGTTACGGTTTGGACTGTATGTTCCAAATCATGAAAAACAAATTTATTTGATATTTTCTCCTCAAAAAAACCTAAAATATAGGCTTCCGTATCCCGCAAGAGTTGCTCGTATTGCATTTTTTTATGTCTGTAAAACTAATGGAATGCAAAAGTAGTGGAATTTATTTGATTAGCTCGTTTTTTTCGATAGATTCGATTTTTTCAATCGCAAGATTATTGTACTTACTTATGCTAAAGTTGACTTGACATACAGTTTCCGCAAAGAAATTGCGCCACTTTTGCACAACTGGAGCGATCGCACTATCTTTGCGCTTATGTCATCTTTATTAATCAGGAATGCACGAGCATTAGTCCAAGCGGACAATTCCAACAGAAACGTCGTAAAAGGTGCCGATATGGCCCATTTGCCTATTGTAGAAAATGCATGGTTATTGCTTGACAATGAGCGCATTATTGATTTTGGGCAAATGGATAACTGCCCCGAACGGGCCGACCAAATCTTAGACGCTACCGGTCGTATGGTATTCCCGAGTTGGTGCGATTCACATACGCATTTGGTATTTGCAGCCAGCAGGGAGGAGGAATTTGTAGGAAGGATAAAAGGATTGACCTACGAAGAAATTGCCCAAAACGGCGGTGGTATTCTCAATAGCGCAAAAAAACTACGCGCAATGACAGAAGAAGACCTTTTCGAACGGGCCTGGAACCGATTGCAAGAAGTGATCGGGTTTGGTACAGGTGCTATTGAAATAAAAAGCGGTTATGGCCTCACTACCGAAAGCGAATTAAAAATGCTTCGGGTGATCCGACAACTCAAAGAAAAAAGCCCCATACCTATTAAATCTACATTTTTAGCAGCGCATGCCATTCCGCCAGAGTACAAAGAAAATCGGGAAGGGTATATACAATTGATTATTAAAGAAATGTTGCCAAAAGTTGCAGCAGAAGGACTTGCCGATTATATCGACGTGTTTTGTGACCGTGGCTTTTTTACCCCCGAAGAAACAGACCATCTACTAAAAGCAGGATTAAAATATGGCTTAAAGGGCAAAATACACGCCAATGAACTTGGATTAACAGGTGGTGTACAGGTTGGTGTGGCCAATAATGCCCGCTCCGTCGATCATTTGGAGCATTGCAGCGATATAGAGATTGCATGTTTATTGAACAGTGAAACAATGCCTACGCTGCTACCTTCCTGCGCATTTTTCCTCGGTCTCCCTTACCCACCAGCACGAAAAATGATCGATGCTGGTTTGCCGGTCACTTTGGCTACGGATTATAACCCCGGATCAACGCCCTGCGGAAAGATGCCATTTGCAATTGCGCTGGCTTGTATCAAAATGAAAATGTTGCCAGAAGAAGCCATTAATGCCGCTACGATCAATGGCGCTTTTGCAATGGAAATGAGCGATACCGTAGGTACCATTGCCATCGGTAAAAAGCCTAATGTATTCATTACCAAAGACATATCATCTATTGCATATATCCCTTATGCCTTTGGAAGCGACCATATATCCCAGATCGTATTAAATGGGCAAATCGTTCAGTAACTGCTCGTTAATGCCTTATACAAGTGACAATAAACAGTGTTAAACCATCGTTTGGCAGCGGTTTGCCCTACCCCTAGAGCCAAATAAACCATGTTTTTTGGTTTAAATATTTAAGATTGATTAGGTGGAATGCCTAGTATATACTACTTTTGCGGCTCTTTTGTCGGGTTGCGCCTTCCCAAAGGTTGTTCCGACAGAAATTTACCTTTTTAATCATTATTTTACCTTCGCGTTAATTTTTGGTACAACAAACAGCGTCTTTACCTTAGAGCGAGTCTGTTGATTTTAAATTCCCGCTTTCTCATCCACTATATCCATCAACCCGTTGTAAATTTTCACTCTAAGATGAAAAAATTTCTAATCCTGGCATTCGCATGTCTTTCAGCATGTCTAGCACATGCCCAAACACCAGAATCGATCACTTTCCCGAAAGGGCCTTATAAGGCAACTTCAGGAACAGCAGAGGTGCCCTGCCTCAACAATGCAGGTACTTTTGTTTTGGGTCAAAAAGGAGTAAACACACAAAGTAACGACCTTACGTTAGATACGATTTGGTTGTGCCGTAATGACTCCATTTTTATCAACCACAACAACGATTTTATCTTGAGTGGTGACCCGAACCCCCTAACTCCTCCAGGTATTGGTTACGCTTTTTACACCTGCCCACCTACCATTTCAGGAAGTACATTAAATGAAATTATTGGTTCTCCGTTTATTCCGCCAAGCCCCGGTAATCCCGGTAGTCCAGGCAATCCTGGTGACCCTTGTTTACTTACCACTCCAACCGAGCCAATCCTCGTAACAAGTGGCAATCCTAATGGCGATACGTGGTTTTTTAATAGTGGTTTTTTACAAACCAATTATAATATGGGTCTCCCGATGCTGCTCCATTTTGCGCCCATTACATTCGATGATGCAGTCAACAATGGTTATGAAACAACAGTGCAAGGTGGGCCTCCAGGCGATTGTGTTAATGCACGTATAGATCAAGAATTTGAAGTAGTTTATTTGAATGCTGTATCAGCAGATGGTATTACGCCCTCTTTCGGTGGTAACACTTGCTTAGGCCGATTCAAATTAGGCGGTGGTTATCCAGAATGGGATCCAACTGCTTTCTACGATGTAAAGATATATCTAAAAGATAATCCATCGGTAAAAGCGTTAATTAATACGC
>JAAFHO010000290.1 GCA_013297575.1 Chitinophagales bacterium | reverse complement strand
TAGCACGTGCTTTTTCTTCATCGCGGCGTGCACCGCCAATACAGGCATCAAATTCAAATTCTTCAATAGTTTCCAATAAAGTATTGGTTTGCAGCGCGTTACGGCTTGGGTATTTGCCTGTTCCATCCTTTAACCCTTGTCTTTTGATGGTATCTTCTACTTTGCGAACAATCAGTTTTTCGCCCAATTGTGCCGCTAAACGATCTCGGTATTCAATCACTTCTGGGAAATTGTGCCCAGTATCAATATGCACTAAAGGGAAAGGGAATTTACCGGGGCGAAAGGCTTTTTCTGCCAATTTTACCAATGTAATGGAATCCTTTCCACCCGAAAAAAGCAGTGCAGGACGTTCAAATTGGCCAGCCACTTCCCGGAGGATATAAATGGCCTGTGCCTCCAACTGATCAAGATAATTTAAGTATTTGGACATTTAATGTAATAATATTTAAAGTGATTATAAAAAATTGGTTTCATCATTCCTTAATTGTGGACATGTAATCCACATTCTTTTTTGCTGCTATCTTCCCACCACCAACGACCGGCGCGGAAATCTTCACCGGGCTGCACAGCGCGTGTACAAGGCGCACAACCGATGCTCACAAACCCTTTTTTGTGCAAAGGATTCTGTGGGACACGGTGGGTATCGGCAAAGGCTTGCACCTGCTCGAAAGTCCAGTCAAAAAGTGGGTGAAATTTAAAAAGTTGGTGGGTATCGTCCCATTCCAGGGGTTGCATATCGAGGCGATTAGGAGATTGATCTGCGCGGATTCCAGTGATCCAAACTTGTTGCCCTTTCAATGCCCGCGCCAGCGGTTCTACTTTTCTTATTTGGCAACATTCTTTTCGGTTTTCTACCGATGCATAAAAACTATTGGGGCCTTTTTCGGCTAATAAACGTTCCACAGCACTGGTTTCTGGGGCAAATACTTCTATCGGTTGTTGGTATTGTTCTACCGTTCGCGACCATGTGGCGTATGTTTCCTGAAAATTACGCCCAGTATCCAATGTAAAAACCCTAATGGGTAATTGCTGACTAAAAATGAGGTGGCTAATCACTTGATCTTCAAGGCCAAAACTGGTGCTAAACACAATTTTTCCCGAAAAATGCTCCGACAACCATTCCAGCGCAGCGGCTGGATTTTGTGTCCGAAAAGGAGATAACTGCTCGGAAAGTATTTGTAACGTATCTTTTGTTTGCATAACTCGAATGCGTGGTACAGATAAAAAAAGCAAAAAAAAAGCCCTTCGGTGGATACCGAAGGGCTGTTATGCTGTAAAAAATTATATCAGTTTATAAATGAAATTTATTTGCTATGATATAAAGGTTGTACAGCCGCTTCGGTAAACCAGAGACGGACAGCAACAACAACAACACATCATATTTACAAATGAAATATTCATGCCACAAAGGTATGGGAGTATTTTTGATTCAAACAAGAGAAAAATACACCTTTTTGAAAAAAGATAGAATAATCTTTAAAAAACATTATTTACGGAATTTAAAAGTGAAAAAACAGGATTTAGTTTGTTTAAATGCTTTGCGATTCCATTGTTTGCCCTGCCTAAGTATTTTGGAGTAAAACACTTGTCTATTTGACCTTTTTAAAAGTGGCTAAAAAATAGAATGGGTCTGCTTTGATGCTTTGTGGGGGACTAATTACTGTCTTAAATACACTGTAAAATAAGTTTATTTATACTTTATAATGGGCTATATTGTCCAAAGAAATTTAAAGTGCTGTCCAAATTGCCCAATGCAGTGTGGGTTGAGCCGAGCGGCACAGAACGAAGAGCCATTAGGCTCGGGCCATTTTGTAGCGGCGGATTTCAATCCGCCCCAATGTTACGCAACCATTTGAGAGCCGTAGGCTCGGCACATATTTCTTCATTTCAAATTTTCAAGGTATATTGTTCATCATATGACACCTTGAATATCTCAAAAAATATGTATCGAGCCTACTAAGGCTCTCCATAACTTGTTGTGCATCTGTTCAGCGGATTAAAATCCGCCGCTAAAAGATGATCCGAGCCTAACGGCTCTTATATCGTGCGCTGGCAGGTTTGAACGCGTAGTCATGCCAACACTATCGACTATCGAACGGGTTAGCAAAGGGCATTAATCTAAATACATTGTGAACTAAATTTAGCCAAAACATAAAAAACTTATTTTACACTGTCTTAAATTTGATACAAAGATTTTTTTAAAGAAAACTTATGACAAATTTGCTCGTTTAAATAAAAATATCGCACCTTTGCATCACCGTATCAGTACATTGATACGTTAGTGCAATTTTTTACTTACTTATTTTTACTCATGCGCGTACTTGTTTTAGATAATTTTGATTCTTTTACCTACAATTTAGTGGATTTTTTCCGCACTTTGGGTACTACGGTGACAGTATTTCGCAATACGGTGCCAGTGGAGGTATTGGAAAAAGAAGCATTCGATTTATTGGTATTGTCGCCTGGGCCATCTGTTCCGCGTCAGGCAGGTAATATGATGGCTGTTATTGAACGGTTCCACACCAGTAAACCGATCTTGGGTGTTTGTTTGGGTCATCAGGCCTTGGTCGAGTTTTTTGGCGGTACGATCACCAATATTGCACCAGTACACGGCAAAGCAGTGCCTATTGAGCACGATGGTCGCGGTGTATTTACACATATAGAGCAACAAGTAGAGGTGGCGCGTTACCACTCTTGGGCCGCTGATATCATTCCTTCCGACTTGGAAGTCACTTCGCGTTCTGGCGATGGGGTGGTGATGGGGGTTCGGCACAAAAAACTCCCCATCGAAGGTATCCAATTCCACCCGGAATCGGTATTGACTATGAAAAACAATGCTGGTATGCGGATGTTGAAAAATGTGGTAGAGGGCCGATTATCGGCAGGAAATAGGATCTATCACGAGTTATCGCAGCGTTTACAGCAAAACAAGGCGCTAGGCAGTACATTATTGCACGACTATCTCCGAGCAGTAGAAGAGGGGCAATTATCGGATGATCAAAAACAAATCTTATTAGTATCGCTATCCCACCGGATGCGCCAACCCGAAATTTTGCACCAATTTATCCAAGCGATAATGGCTTTTAGCAAGCCACTTGGTGCAGCGGGGGCGCACCCTCTATTTCAGGAAGCGGTAGATATATGTGGGACAGGTGGTTCTAACCTGCCTCGTATCAATACCTCCACGTTAGCAAGTCTTTTACTGGGTTCTTTTGGGTTAAAAATTGCCAAACACGGCAACCGCGCAGCGGCGGGTCGATTTGGCAGTTTTAACCTATTGGAAGCATTAGAAGTACCGATTCAATTTGATCCTGACCACGCCGTGCAACAATTGGAATTGTCCAATATTGCTTTTATTTTTGCACCAGATGTACATCCTGTTTTTCGTCATTTTGCGGCAACGCGTGCCAAAATTGGTGTTCCAACTGTATTTAATGTGCTAGGTCCTTTGGTCAATCCGTTATTACCTAAACGACAATTTATCGGTACATCTTTCGAGGATTTGCAAGATGTCATTTTTGAAACGGGTATTTTAATGGGTAAAGAACATTTGATTGTAGTACGCGGCAACGATGGTCTGGACGAAATTTCAATTTCTGCGCCTACCCGTGTATTGGAATACCGCAATGGAAAAAGATTAGATTACACCGTTAAACCAGACGATTTTGGAGTACAAACATTGCCTTTCCAAGCCGTAAGTGCACCCAATGGATCGGTTTGCACTGAAATCGCCCGCGCCATGCTCAATGGTCAAACGGACACTCCTCATTACCAATTAGTACTCATCAACGCGGCATTTATCTATTCCAAACTGATCGAAGATATTCCTTTGACGGAGGCATATCAAAAAATGAAAGAACGATTAGCAACAGGGGCAATGGGCGAAGTCTTGAAGAATTACTGTGGTGCAGCAGTTAACCACTAAAGAAATCTATACCACGCCCTTTATGAACATATTAGATACCATTACTGCCCAAAAACGTATAGAAATCGCAGCATTATACCAAAGCAACGACCTCGAAACCCTTAAATCTGCTACAAAACCTACCACACGTAGTTTCTACAACGACATCGCGGCCGCACATAGCGAAAAGCAACCCTTTTTTATCTGCGAATTCAAAAGAAAAAGCCCCTCCGAAGGCTGGATTAATGCCGATGCAGACTTACCCAAACAGGTACAGGCATACGCGCAGGCAGGTGCGAAAGCCATTTCCGTACTTACCGATACGCCCTTTTTTGGAGGTAGTTATCAAGACTTGGAATTAGCCGCTACCACCCTCCATGAATTAGGTGAAAATCGACCATTATTGCTCCAAAAGGACTTTATTTTAGACGAAATACAGATCTACAAAGCCCGTGCAGCAGGCGCCGACCTGATTTTGCTCATTGCTGCGATACTCACAGCGGATCAATTACAGTACCTTAAAGATATAGCCGAATCCGTGGGTATGGGCGTTTTGGTAGAAGTCCACGACAACGAAGAACTACAAAAAATACAGCACCTCGATTTTCCAGTATTGGGTATCAATAACCGCGATTTAAAAGTATTCCGTACCTCTTTGAACCGCGTAAATGTCCTCAAAAAACAATCACCCCACCGATTTATTATCTCCGAATCGGGGATATATAATTATCGGGATTTTGCCGTAGTCCGAAATGCGGATGGCTTCCTCATTGGTACAGGTCTGATGCGGGCGGGAGCAGCCTCTTTATCGGCTTTGCAAAAATCAAAATATTTGTTCAAGGCATGTGGTATCCGTACCGCTGATCTCTTTCAAGAAAACACTGCTGATTTTATTGGGATTAATTTTTCGCCCATGAGCAAACGCCGGATGCCTTTGGAAATATTGGATCAAAACCCAATTCCAAGCCATGCAGTGGCGGTTTTTTACCAAAATGATCCCGCAGAAATACACGCCATACTCAAGCGGTACCCATTTCAACGCGTGCAATTGTATGCCGGCGATGTCACACCGGAATTTATACGCAGTATCCGAAAAAAAATACTGCTCGCTGCCCGCGTGCGCACGCAAGAGGACTTAGATGATTTGGAAAACTACGCTGCGGATATAGATCTGTTTATTTTGGATGGCCCAGACCCCGGTAGCGGCACACAAGTCGAAAATGACTTGATCCCTACGGATTTTCCTTATCCCTTTTTATTAGCAGGTGGTATGCACAGCGGTAACCTTGACCGATTGACCAAATACCAAAACTGCATTGGTGTGGATATGGCATCGGGGATTGAAACAGATCATGTTGTTGATGCTGAAAAGATTGGAGCGGTGGTAAAAAAACTCGAACGTCTATAAAAAAAGCGTTTATTTTACTTACATCCGTACACTTTTTCTTTAGCAAAAAAGTAATGGCCAACTTGCAAATTTCAAAAAGTTAAAAATTGATGCCAAAAGCCTGCTTCTTACTTTTTTTCGCAAAAAAAGTAAGCAAAAAACGCTTCGGCTGACGAAAAATGCTGCGCTTTTGCTTCCTCGCTCCGGCGGCGCCAAAAAAAACTCGCCGCACTATCGAGCGGGGACTGCGTCCCGCAAATTTCGTTTGGCTCAAACACTTTTTGGCTTCATCCGCCTCCACTTTCATGCTGAGCCTAGTCGAAGCACGAGCAAAAACGGCATACTTCGACAGGCTCAGCATAAATTTTTCTAAGGCCGGTCTTGCCACACTTTGTTACTATACTGTATGCCAAATCTCAAAGTAAATTACCCAAAATAAAAGTGTAAGGTAGCAAAAAAAGCAAATTATTTCAGCCATTTATCCAACCAACCAAAAAATTCCCGTTGCCATACAATACTGTTTTGTGGCTTTTGCATCCAGTGGCCTTCATCGGGGAAGGAGAGCATTTTACTCGGAATACCCTGCATTTGAGCCGCTTGAAAGGCTTGCATTCCCTCGCTGAATGGCACACGAAAATCCTTTTCATTGTGAATCACCAGGATCGGTGTATCCCAGTTTTTAACATAGGTATGTGGGCTGAAAGTCGTCCAAGCCGCATCATTAGGGCGCGACCAATAATCCACCCCTAAATCATGCTGGGCAAAAAACATTTCCTCGGTAGTACCCCACCAACTCGTATTATTGAACATGCCACAATGACTAATAAACGCTTTGAAACGTTTTTCGTGGTTGCCCGCCAACCAATACACAGAATAACCACCAAAACTCGCACCCACAGCACCAAGTCGATTGGCATCTACCCAAGGTTCTTTTTTTACATCATCAATACCAGAAAGCAGGTCTTTCATCGCTTGTCCGCCCCAGTCGTTGCTAATAGCCGCATTCCAGGCCTGTCCTTCTGGTCCACCGGGCATTCCCCTCCGACAAGGTGCGACCACTACATAACCATTATTGGCCATCAGTTGGAGGTTCCAGCGGAACGAAAACGACTGACTAAGTGCCGATTGTGGCCCGCCTTGGCACAATAACAAAGCAGGATATTTTTTATTTGCATCAAAATTGGGCGGTAGCACGACCCATACATTCATGTTTTTTCCATCGGTGGTACGTACTGTGCGGCGTTCTACTTTGCCTTTTGTGATATTGTCCCAATTGTCTTTTGTTGCAAAAGAAAGTTGACGTGCAGTTCCTTTTTTGGTATTGATCACAAAAATTTCGGCAGGCGCATCCATGGCTGTTTTACTCGCCACCACATCATCGCCCGCTATTTTGATATTGCCATAATCGTGCCTGCCCTCGGTGATGCGTTTGATCTTTTTATCATTTACCGTGATATTGTACAATTGGTACGTAAAGTCGTTGCTACTCGTAAAGTACAAAGATTTGCTATCGGTAGCCCATTGTGGCCCGAGGCATTCCCATTTCCAGTCCTCGGTGAGTTCTTCCCGCAATTGAGAAGCCAAGTCCAAGAGCATCAAACGCGGGCGATCGGCTTCATATCCGGCAGTTTCCATGCTTGTCCAAGCCAAGTAACGGCTATTGGGCGAAAAGATGGGATCTTGGTCGTATCCACGATTTTCGGGGGTAAGATTGAGCGTTTTACCCGATGCTATTTCATAAATATAAATATCAGCATTCGTGCTTTTGGCCTCATCTGTGCCGTTGAGTTTGCGGCAGGTATAGGCCACCAAACGGCCATCAGGACTGATTTGCACCTGCTCCATACCGCCCATAGGTGCCAGTGGTGCGTCGAAACGCTCGCCATACATTAAATCGG
>JAAFHO010000029.1 GCA_013297575.1 Chitinophagales bacterium | reverse complement strand
ACTGGACGAAACCCAAATGTTTTTACTGGAACAGTGGGCAAATGGCAACTTTGAGAGCAATCCAAATTACAAGCCTTATCCCGTAAATGCAATGGATGCGGCCAGTGTGGGCAATTGCGTAGGACTACCTATGTGTCCAGGCATCGAAGTAACCTGGAATTTGCAAAACCCGATTATTTATGCTGCGCCTTATGCAATTAAACAGTATGAAAACGAAGCATATTATTTGGCAAATGGCCTAACGCCTTCCCGTGACGAATGCGAAGGTGGTGGCTGCGAACCGGGTGACTTGACCAAACGAATGGCTTGTCCTTGGCAAGCTGACTTTTTCCAATGTACGGTTCAGTATATCAATTTTACTGATCCTTCCATAAACAAGGAGGAATTAGATGGCTCAATGGCTCCACTGCCTCCAACTTATTATTCTTATTGGTGGCCACCACAAAGCCCATGGGATGTTATCGTTGGAGAATTCACGGTAGAAGGTCAAATAGCAACAAATGTGCCGGCTGGCCAACAAATGAATTATGCCAGAGGTATTAATAGTTTTACCCAAATGGTAGAATATTGGCACGCTTTAGGCTTTATTCGCGATAAAAATGCAGGTAGCCAAGGTTATCCATTTATGGTGGAGACCGAAAGGACGAATGAAATATTTACCTATAAAAATTGGTATATGAGCAACATCAGTAATAATTTGGAAGATAGCGAAACACAAATTCCGGTGTTCTTTATTGAACCTAATCGCGAAAAAGTGAAAAATAGAAGCCCGAAAGGCCTAATGTTGGTAGAGCACTTGGAAACTGCGGCTTTCAAAAAGATTGAATTGGGTGTTGGCGGACTTGGTTTTCCACGTTCAGGCACTAGAAACAGACGTTAAACATGCTGCAACATTTCAAAACAGATGTTCTTATTGTTGGTGGAGGCCCTGCGGGGGCTTCCACCGCTTTGAGTTTACTTACTTACTCCGATCTAAAAGTGACGATCGTGGAGTACAGCGCATTCGATGCAGTGCGGGTAGGCGAGCAAGTTAGTCCTAGCTTATTCGACCTATTAGAATACTTGAAGATTCAAAAAAGCGATTTTGAGGCCGATAGCCTTGTCAGGGGGTATGCCAGTATCGCCGCTTGGGGAAGTGATCGTTTAAACACCCGCAATTCTATCTTCAGTACACAAGAAGAAAGTTATCAGTTGGATCGGGAATCCTTTGACCTGCTTTTGCTACAACAGGCCGCTCAAAGAGGTGCCGATATTTTCCCGAACACTAAATGTACTCATTTTCGACAAACAGAAAATAAAGAATGGGAAATAGACCTCTTGCACCAGTCCAAAGGCGCATTCTCCATCACCGCAAAATTCTTAGTGGATGCAACAGGAAGGCAAAGCAATATTTGTAGAAAACTAGGTATTCCATCTACACGACATGATGAATTAGTGGCGATTGGGGCCTTCTTACAATTTGAAAACACAAGTACGTTGCAACAAGACATACTACTAGAAACTGTCCCAGAAGGTTGGTGGTATTGTGCAACTTTGCCCAATGATAAAATGACCTTGACGCTCTTTACGGATGCTGATATTGCAAAAACAAAACAATTGAATAAAAAAGAAAACTGGAATCAATTATTAGCCAATACATTATTCGTTAAAAATAAAGTACACGGTTCGGTATCATACGAAAATCCTTGGGTCAAAAACGCATTTTCGCAGTACACGAATATCGCACTATCCAGTAATTTTATCGCCGTTGGCGATGCTGCTGCATCCTTTGATCCTATTTCTTCTATGGGTATCGGATTTGCCGTAAGTTCTGCTTGTCACGCCGCAAAAGCCGTCATTGACTATTGCAACGGCCACCATAACGCCATCACTCAGTACCAACAAAATATTGAAAAAATTTTCAACAACTACCTCAGTATTCGGTCTCAATTCTATGATAAAGAACGCCGTTGGCCGCTCGAACCATTTTGGCAGAGACGAATGGTGCACACTCCTGTCATTACTTAGTAACGAGTAAACAATAACTATCCATCAACTACTGAGTATGGAAAAGGAGTGGAAGAGGGACTGAAAATTGGTGAAAGAGGAAGTCCTCATTAGACTTCTATTGATCACCATTTCTGGAATTATCTCCATTTTTTATCTACATAATTCCAAAAATGCGATTCATTTCTGGAATTATCTCTATTTTTTTACCTTTGCAGCCAATAATACCTTATAAAACGGAAAAACTCATTGGTCGGAAAGAAGAAAAAGCTCTGCTCGAAAGACTGAAACAAACAACATCGCCAGCATTTGTAGCGATCAAGACTACAAGCCCATTTTCTGCCCATTCCGCTTAAAAGCACCCACCTGCTGTCCTATAAAATCTTGCTCAATTTTGTCTGCATCGGGCAAACCCACCGCCAATTGGGCATCGTTATCGGGCCAGTAATTGGTTTTGAACAAAAAATCCCAAACGCTGAGGGTAATCCCGAAATTAAAACCTCTTGGATGCGAGGCAGGAAAATGTTTTGCGTGGTGCCAAAGGTGCATTTGTGGGCCATTGAGCAGGTATTTCAATTTTCCTAAAGGCAAGTATAAATTGGCATGACCCAATTGCCCTGCTACAAACGTAAAAATATAGACAATGAAAAAATCGGAGATACCAAAACCTAGCATGGCCAATGGTAAATATTCCAAACTCCGATAAATAAAATGTTCCATAAAATGGTAGCGCATCAGGCCACCAAAACCCATTACTTCTGTGCTGTGGTGTACTTTGTGAAATTCCCACATCCAATCATAACGGTGCAATAACCGATGGATATTGTACTGCATAAAATCACGAATGACAAATATGAGCAGCAATTGCGCCCAAGCAGGTAATGCCCCCAATTGGATTGCAACGAGGTTCTTAATACCAAATAATCCAAGAAAATCGTTAAAAAGTTGTACAAATACGCCCGAAACAGCATTGTACAATACAAGCGAGAACAGGAAATAATTCCAAAAAATATAGAAAAAATCCAGCCAAAACCCCTCTCGAATCATGGGTTGGTTCTTGCGCCAAGGAAAAGCAATTTCCAAACCCCAAATCACTAGGGAAGCACCAAGCACCCAATAAAAATAGTTATGCCAACTGGGGTATAAAATTTGATGCCACAAAAACTGGGCATAATTGGTATAAGTATGGCTGATTAAATCTAAATATTTTTCCATTCTATTAGTCTGATAGAGCGCAAAAGTACCATTTAATATTTTGCTAATGTACACTTTTATTTTGGGTAATTTACTTTGAAATTTTGCATACAGTACCGTACCCAAGTGTGGCAAGACCGGCCTTAGAAAAATGCCGTTTTTGCTCGTGCTTCGACTAGGCTCAGCATGAAAGTGGAGGCGGATGAAGCCAAAAAGTGTTTGAGCCAAACAGAATTTGAGGGACGCAGTCCCCGCTCGACTGTTCGGCGAGTTTTTTTTGGCGCCGCCGTAACGAGGAAGCAAAAGCGCAGCATTTTTCGTCAGCCGAAGCCTTTTTTGCCTACTTTTTTTGGCGAAAAAAAGTAGGAAGTAAGCATTTATGAACTGATTTTCAACTTTTTGAAATTTGCAAGTGAATAAGACTTTTTTGCTAAAGAAAAAGTATAAAACTGTAAGTTTTTTAATGCAAAACATTCCAATATCTGTTTTACTTTTGCCCAAAAGCATTCAACATTTAACAAAAAATGGGTCAGCAAAAAATACACACCAAATTAAGCACCTACCGCTACGAGTTTTTACTGGTAGCCTTATTGCTTTTGATTTTTGATAAAATATTTTTCCCAGATAATACCACTTATCTAACGTATGTGTGGCCATTGAATATGGTCATTATTTCTATCGCCTGTTTTGGTATTTTTATGGAACACGGTACTTGGGTTAAAGTGGTGCGTAATGTGCTGAGTACGATCAGTATTATGATGCCATTTGGATTTATGTTTCTTGTGGCTACCACCACTTGGTTCATTTCGGTACTTACCATCTTTTTTATTTTCTATTATACTTTTATTTTTGGGATAGTCATGTACCAAATCACAAAATCCAAAGAAGTAAGAGTCAATGTAATTATTGGCTCTTTTTGTGGTTATATGCTGCTGAGTATGATTTCGCTTTTTTCGTACCTAGCCATTGAATTACATTTCCCCATGTCTTTTCACGGTATCTCTTATGGTAACATTTCAATTATTTATAACGAAATGGCTTATTTTAGTTTTGTGACACTTACGAGTATTGGTTTTGGCGATATTTACCCCATAACAGATATGTCGCGCCTGACTACCGCATTTTTTGGTATGATTGGCCAATTTTATATGGTAGCCGTAGTGGGTATTGTTATTTCTAAATTTAGTTCAAGATAAATATCTAACATGATGATGCTCAACAAAATACACCATATCGCCATTATCTGCTCGGATTATGAAGTATCTAAAAAATTCTATACGAAGGTATTGGGCTTGACGATGATCAAAGAAACCTATCGAGCCGAACGCTTATCGTACAAACTCGATTTGGCCTTAAATGGCCAATATACGATTGAATTATTCTCTTTCCCCAATCCCCCCGAAAGACCTTCGAGACCAGAATCCACAGGGCTTCGGCATTTGGCGTTTGAAGTGGATGATTTGGATGTGGTGGTGGCTAATTTGGAACAACAAAATATTTATGTGGAGCCTATTCGGGTGGATGAAATAACGGATAAGCGTTTTACTTTTATCGCTGACCCGGATCGGTTGCCGATTGAGTTTTATGAAAAATAATGAAATCCTACTGATCACTCATTTCTACCCTTTCAATCAGCAACTCATTGCCTTGTACCACATTACCACAGGGCTTCCCGCAAGCACACACAAATAGGTAGTTATGCACTTCCGTAATTTGTTGGCAATCAGGGCATTGCACTAGAATAGGCACCATATTGACACGCAAAACCACATTTTTGAAACGGATTTCGTCCTGCTCCACTACTGCTTCAAAAGCATTTTGCAACAATACGGGTTCTACATTGGCGAGTGGCCCTACTTTTAATTCTACAGCCGTTACGCGTTCCAGTTCTTCGGGCGAAAAATTATCTTCGAGCGTACGAAAAATAGTGCGAACAAGTGATATTTCGTGCATAATCTATACCAATTCCAAGGCGACACGAAGTTCAGCCAGTTTATCTAATTGTGCCTTTGCCTCTTTAATAATAGCCGGGTCGTTGGTTAATACAAGCGCCTCTTGCGCATGTTCTACCATTTGGTCAAATAACGAACGATCGGAGCCGTTTTTGCCCTCTAAATTGAGGAACCAACTCGTTTCTACATAATTGAGCAACGTTACAGCGCGTTCCAACGGCCAATCGGCGGCAGTACGTACCGCTAGTGCTTCGGTATAATAAAACAAAGCCTTTTCTAAATTATCGGAATGTACCGCTGCGGGGTATTTGGTGAGGGCGTTGGCGTAATTGTTGCACACCATAGCGTATTCATACGGATGATCGGCCGTGGTATAATACAATAACGCCTGCTGAAACGAACCGGCAGAAATACCAGCCCAAATACTTTTTTTCTTTACTTCATCCGGTATTTCGGCATAAATAACGCCAAGATACTGCTGTATATCGGCAAAT
Organism: Chitinophagales bacterium; assembly: GCA_013297575.1. Taxonomy (GTDB): domain Bacteria; phylum Bacteroidota; class Bacteroidia; order Chitinophagales; family Saprospiraceae; genus M3007. The sequence goes on along the minus strand of JAAFHO010000029.1, from coordinate 13,696 downwards.
ACCTCCGGTGTTTCGTCGCGCGAAAACACCTTTAATGCCTCCTGAAATGCCTCTAAAGCACCGCGAAAAAACTGCGGACTGTCCTTTTTTGCCCAAGTATAGAGCAGTATACCGCGTCGATACTGCGCTTGTGCCAGCAATTCGGGCATGTCCACTTTGCGCAATATATCCACCGCACGGGTAATATAACCCAGTGATTCGGCAAAACTTTCGGCGTAATTGGCTACTTGAGCCGCATCCACTAGTAACAATGCCTCTTCGGTAGGCCGACCTTGTTGCTGATAATGCTGCAACACTTCCCAAAGTGTATTTTTTAGTGTTGCCAACAATGCAGTATCATAAGGGACTACCAGTTTTTTCATCCAAACGCCACACAAAACCGCCTTCATTTCCATAATAGCATCATCAGACAGTGCTGTTTTGATGGCATCTTCCAGCAAGTGTTCTGCTTGTAACAGTTCACCACAATCGGTTAGAAAAATGGCGTATTGACGGGCGGTAAAAGCATAATGTTCACCATCCGGTGCACTATTGAGCGCCTCTCGGTAAAAATAACGGGTTTTATCGGTATCAAAACTACCCTCGGTGGCAGCATAATGGTGCAAAATAGCCGAATTATGGCAAAAACGATATTCTTCAAATTCGCCCAATGCCGTTGTGAGGCGTTGGGTGTCCACCGGAATCCCATTTTGCAGACAATTGATAATATCTATATCATTGAGTAGTACTTGGTTGCCTTGAAAATAGTCATACGCATTTTCGTAATTACCCAATTTGGCAAACAATAACCCCAACAAATGATCGGCATTAAAGTCTATTGCTTCGGGCAACAGGTAAGGCGGCAGCACATTAAACCAATCTATGGGCTGCACGATACCGCTTTTTGAGCGCACAATAAGGTGATACGCACTAGGTTCTGGTTTTTGATCCAGCATATCCTTCACCGTTACCAGTTCATTTAGACGCGGTATGCTATCAACGATGGACTGTACTTGTGGATATAAATCGGCGGTGGTAAAAACAATCAGCATATAGAGGTGGTGGGTATTATAAAGTGACATGTAACATTGGGACACCCGACTGGTGAATAAAACTCAGTTCGCGTTCCGTATCGTCAATATCGTTATCAATTATGATTTCCTGTAATGAAATCGTTTTATCGCCTTGCAAATTGCGATTTTTTAGCATTTGAAGCCCTGCTTTGTGAATAGTAGGGAAAATAGCATCGTCCATCGGTGCCAGTAATAATGACCGTTGTTGCGGATAATAGACAACATGTACTTGTGGCGCATCGCCAAAAGCGGAGGTGGCGATATCGCCGGAGATCCAAAGGTGTTGTGTTCGTAGTTTTACACTCATATTATAGTCAAATAGGCACTTCAACCCCGATTTCAGTTAAAATCAAATCTGTTACTTTAGCACCTGCTTCCCGCACGACATCACTGATCTCCAATTCTAGGTGCGTATTGGAAACGGCGATCAAATATACAGAAATATCATCGGGATATTCGTGCACCAATATTTTTTTAGCATAAGAAAGTGCTTGATCCCATTTAAGACTATGCAAAAAAACCATAGGATCATCTTGAATGGCGGCTTCAACGGCACTCGCGGGTAAACGGTAAAGTGTACCATCCGGCTCATTCGTATTCATTACCGCATCAACGATAATGATTCGCTCATGTCCTTTGAGTTGGAAAAGTACTTCAAATGCAGAAGTGCCCATATCGATCAAGCTGATACCCTCGGGTGATGCACCTAATCTTTTTTTCAAGTCCTCTATCACTACACAACCGATGCCATCGTCGCTTCTAACGGGGTTGCCAAATCCTAAAATTGCAGTTTTTTTCATGTTTTATACGGAGCATTGTTAAGTTTTATGCATATCAGGGTTTTCTTATAAAAATTTCAGGTGCAGCGCACCGCAATATTTGTAGAATTGATAAATCATCAGTGTTTTGAAGGTGCAGCGCACCGCAATATTAAATTTAATGTCACGGTGCGCTGCACCTTCATACGTGATATTACCTCTTTTTGCTACAAATATTACGGTGCGCTGCACCTCCCATAGAACACTTTTTCTTTGCGTAAAAGTACGCAAAAGGACACAAAAATTAGGCATGCACCGAAGTGAACGCGTGATCTTTGTGTCCTCTTACGTATTATAACTAAACTTACAACTTAAACTTCGCTAATTGCTCATCCGTTTTTGCATCGTGCGCATGTACAGTGCATACAAGGCAAGAATCGAAGGAACGCGCCACCATACCAACTTCTACCGGATCGTGCGGATCTTCAATTTCGATACCTGTCAATGCCGATTCAATAGGGCCGCTATTACCTGCATCGTCATTAGGGCCTACATTCCAAGTCGTTGGTGCCATAACCTGATAGTTTTTGATAACACCATCTTTGATTTCGATCCAGTGCGCGAGTGCGCCACGAGCCGCCTCTGTTGCGCCAAATCCGATACCATCCCGTTCTTCCGGTTTGATATAAAACTCTCCATCCAAATCAATTTGAGTAAGCCATTGGTTGATAAACTCGTACAAACGGGGTGCTTCGTGCATCCTTGCCAACGTTCTGGTGAATACGCTTGGCCCTAGTTTTGTGATAATATCGCCAAATAGCGGATCTTGGATCTGGTGTGCCAAATTATTAGGATTGGCATTCATAATAACACGCGAAAGTGGGCCTGCTTCTGCCGCTACCCCATCGTAACGCGGTGCTTTTGACCAACTGTATTTGCCGTTAAAATCAGAATCCGCTAAGTGTTGGGACTGAACCGGTGTTGGGAATGGCTCTTTCCAAGGATGCTCTGCCGGTACATCGGCGTACCAACTGTGCTTAACGTGTTCTTTGATCTTCATGTGATCAAATGTGCTCCAGTTTTTACCATCGAAAAATCCAGATGCACTAATCAGTGCACCATTCCGGCCTTCTACGGTAGGTTTATTGTACAAATCTTTGTGCAAATACGTGCCATAAGCCAAAAACTTACCTACACCTTGCCCAAATTTATCCAAACCAAATTCCAAACTAGCACGAATAAAAAGACCAAGATCGCTGTTGCGTTGGCTTTCATTTTCTTCTACCCAAGCCATAAGGTCGTCCCATGTTTTGATGCGCAAATAACGCTCAATAGAGCAACCTAACCATACCGATTCTAACCACTCATTGCGGAAAAAATTCATAATGGCATGCGCTCGGGTAATATCCTTGAGCGTTGGCGCGCACATCACACCACCTGGAATCATATAGGACGAGTGCGGCCATTGTCCGCCAAAAAGTGCATACACTTCTACCGGACGACCCGATGCTGTAACCCCTTTTTGGAACGAAGTACCTACATACGCTGCAAAACGCTTTACCACTTCGGCATATAAAGGCTTATTCGCAAATTTCTTATTCGCCATATCTGTTGCGAAAATGGCATAAAACCAACGCGGAATAGACTGGATTGTCTCTGTTGCCTGGCCAATGGCGCGCAACAACAGTGCATTAGGCGTAAGCGTGGTTTTCCATGCTGTGTCCAAAGCAGATGATGCGCAATACAAGTGCGAACCGCCACAAATACCACAAATACGCGGTGTGACGATCAGACCAGATTGTGGGTCTTTGCCTTCCATGATTTTTTCAAAACCACGAAACATGGCGGCTTGCGTATGTGCGCGGGTAACCACACCATTTTCTATATAGACTTTTACGTCAAGGTCGCCTTCTACCCGGCCTACCGGAGAGATATTGAGTTCTTTTATTGTTGACATGTATCCTTTAATTTTAAATAATTTAGGTTTATTTAGAGGTTTCAAAATGTTCTTGGTCAACACCGAGTGTTCTTTCCACTGCACCCATTACTTTTTCAACGCCTGCACGGGTATAATAGCCCAATCGAGATACGCCTGCTGGTACATCTTTAGGCAAAAAACCTAGGTATTTCATCGTTTTGAACACGCTGCCTTTTACCAAATCATGGTGCGGGAAGCCAGGCTCGGTACATCCTAAACAAGGATGGTTGGCGCGGGTTTTGCTTGATTGTCGGTTCCAAAGGATCCGGTTACAACTCGCGCGGGTCATTGGTCCGCGGCAACCTACCTCATAGAATAAACAACCGCCGCGTTTACCAAAGCCGCCATCTATTTTTTGGGCAAAACTAATGGCATTGGGACAGCCTGTTTGTACAAAATCTGTGAAAAAAGTCTTCGGACGATGGTATTCATCAATCAATACATCTTTAATACGTCCTGTTGAAATCGCCACCAAAATTTGGGTAATCCAGTCTGGGTGTGCTGGACAACCTGGGATATTAATCACAGGTAACCCACCTTTTGAAACATAATTAGCACCTAAGAATCCACCTTTTTTCTCTTTAAGGAACTGCATACCTGTACTTTCACTCGGGTTGGGTGCTACTGCCGGAATACCACCCCAAGTAGCACAATCTCCAATAGCCACCACATAGCCGGCTACTTTGGATAATTCGCGCACCCAGTCTTGCATCGGTCGTTCCGCAAAATAGTTCATCGTGCCGCTTCCATTTGGGCCCTGCACGATTGAACCTTCATAGACTAGAATATCCATTTGGATCGTACCCTTTAGGATATCATTCATTAGGTCTGTAACCTGATCCCCGATTTCGAGGCCAATGGAGGGGTGCCAGAGGATATTAATACCAAAATCGGTGATTAATTCCACGACGGTTGGTTCTTCTGCATTTAAAAACGACATAGTGTTGCCACTACACGCCCCTCCCTGCAGCCAAAGTACATTTGCCATGTGCAATAAAAATTTGATTAACTAATATGGTGAAGATTTCTTTGTTGTAGCAATAACTACAGTGCAAAGATAGATGGATGTTTTAGAATTAGAAATTATTTTCTAAATTATTTTAGAAATTATTTTCTAAAATAAAACCAACAGGATTTATGGTAAAAAAAATAAAGATTTAAAAAATTTATGTTTGAAAAAGAATAAAATTCATTTTTTTATTTCAAACTCCAAAAAGATACTTACATAAAAAATAGGCCAAAGTAATTAAATAGCAACCCACGCGAAAAAATTATTGCATTTAATTAATTCGTATTTGACAAAATATTGGATCACTTTGAGGTATCAACATCTTGACCCAAACCGAGTGATCGTTCTATGGCATTGAGCGCGATACCAGCACCGGCGCTAGCGTAATATCCCAAGCGGGTAGTGCCCGTAGGTACGTCCTTGGGTAGGAAGCCAAGGTATTTCATGGTTTTGAATACACTACCTTTTACCAAATCATGGTGCGGAAAACCGGGTTCGGTACAACCAAGACAGGGATGGTTGGCGCGGGTTTTGCTCGACTGCCGATTCCACAAAATCCGGTTACACCTGGCGCGGGTCATTGGGCCACGACAGCCTACTTCATAAAACAGGCAACCTCCACGTTTGCCAAAACCTCCCCCAATTTTATTAGAAAAACTAACGGCATTGGTACAGCCTGTTTGAACAAAATCGGAGAAAAATGTCTTAGGACGGTGGTAATCATCGATCAAAACATCTTTGATACGACCAGTCGATATAGCCACAAGGATCTGAGTTATCCAGTCGGGATGTGCAGGACAACCAGGTATATTAATCACTGGCAGGCCACTTTTGGAAACAAAATCTGCTCCAAGAAAGCCGCCTTTTGCATCTTTGTGGAATTGCATTCCGGTACTATCCGTCGGATTGGGCGGCACCGCAGGGATACCTCCCCATGTAGCACAATCACCGATAGCCACTACATAACCAGCCACTTTGGAAAGATCAGAAACCCAATCTTGCATGGGCCGGTCGGCAAAATTATTCATCGTACCACTACCATTAGGCCCCTGTATAATTGATCCTTCATAAACAAAAATATCCATTTGGACTTTTCCCCGAACGATATCGTCGAGCAAATTGGATACCTGATGCCCAATTTCGAGTGCCAAAGAAGGATGATATAAGATATTGATACCAAAATCAGTAACCAACTCCACTACCGTTGGTTCTTCAGCGCATAAAAAGGACATCGTGTTACCACTGCACGCGCCTCCTTGTAACCATAGTATATTTGTCATGGAAAAAATGATGGCTAACCCTTTTATGATGCAAAAGTGGGTTGTATTTCCATTTCGAATTCGCCCATTCCCTTAGGTGTGAAATATGGACTGATATGAGACCACACGGATTGTTTAAATAGCAACTCATTAATAGGTTGACCTTTGAGTACTTGTTGCGGCACCCAAAATACGATAGTCATCCATATATTATTGGTCAAAGTATCATAAATCCCAGTGATGGGCTCTGGTAAAACAACACCCCTATTAATGTCATAATCGAGCCGTTTACGGATTTGCATGATCATTTTATGTACAAATTGATGCCACCGCTCCATAATAAGCGGATAAGAACGATCTATCTCAAAAAGATCAATCAAGTAAAATTGATTCTGGGAAAAGAAGTGGTGGAATCGTTCCAATTGTCGATCAAAATCCATCAATTTCGGGCCTACCAAAAAAGCAGAAAGGATTTGAGAAAACTCATCAAAAAGATGCTCATACGCCGCACTCACAATCGCTTCTTTATTTTTAAAATGGTAGGCCAAATTGCCCACACTAATGCCTGTTTCATCGGCAATCTGCTGTAAGCGAACATTGGCCACACCATCTATATTGAATAAACGGATAGCCGATTCTATAATTTTTTGTTTTGTTGTTAGCTGATTCATTAAATCAATTTGTCTTTTTCAGTTTAGAGAAAGTTTTAAATCGTTGATATCAACAGTAAGCGTGCCTCTTTGATCCTTAGCGGCCAAGCGGCGCATATAAAAAGCCATCATTTTTGCTTTATTTGGGCAACTATGGCTCGAAATACGGCGGGTTAAAAACTTCATTGGTATTTTGTGGTGGGCAAATAACAAACTAATTTCCCAACTGCCCTTCCTTAATTGTATGGATTCAATCACGGCGGTATCACTCAGCCAAAGATCATCACGGTAAAAATTCATATCAGCATCCAAACCCAATTTTTCGGTAAAAAACAGGTTGCTCAGTTCGTCCAGCATTTTGGCGTACAAATCGGGTTGAATAAAAAAGGCGGGTCTCAAATTAACATCATTTAAAATTTAAAGAAGAAATTACATGCTAGAATTGGCTGTATAGATTTATTGCAGCGAGAGCATATCTGGTCAAAAACTGATCTTTCCCGCCTGTTTTATTATCCGTAGCGCCGCTATGAACTACAAAACAAGCCTCAATCAATCAAAAAACCTCTAATTTTATGCCGAAAAAGGTCTCGCCCTAACAAGTCTAATATTTCACAAAAATAGCGTGACAAAATTAGGTATTATTTTCTAATTATCAGAAAATATTATTTTGCCCCAACCCCAACCCAACTCCCAGCCCTGAAAGGGCGACACATCCAACCAAGGGCAACGCCCTTGGCCCTCATGGCCCTCACGGCCCTATAAACGCAATAGTTGTTCAAATTCCCGTTCCCCCATATTTGTAAACAAAGGCCGAATCAAACTCCACAGCATATTTTTAAAACTCGAATAATCATCCGAATCCCGTTGTTGTACATATTGGCGGTACATCCAATGATCGACCACCATCCAAAATTGCTGTGCAAGCACCTCATATTGCCCCTCCCATTGTTCCTCCCGAAAAGCACCACGAGACTGATTAAAACGGATCGCCACTTCCATTTGCAATATTTGCCAAGCAATATGCTGTTGGTGCGATACCTGAATAGTAGGATAAGCCCGCATTACCTCCAACGTATCCACATAAAAAAAACGGTACTGCTGCTGCAATTCAAAAATACGAAATAACAGGTGTTCAATATCCTCAAACAACGGCAAAACCCTAAATTCGGCCAACAAAACCCGTTGCTTTTCCACCAACTGCTCCCATACCGCCGCCACAATGGCTTCTTTATTCCGGTAATGATAAGTCATATTTCCAATACTAACAAATGCTTCATCGGCAATATGTTGCAAACGAATATTAGCAATACCCTCGCTATTAAAGCAGAGTACCGCAGCATCTATTATTTTTTGTTTAGTAAGAGAAGAGGCCATAATAAAGGACAAAGGACGTAAAAATAACGCAACCATCCAGCACTACCCTCAAAAAAAGCAATATTCCCTTTGTCCTAAAAAAAAGGCAATTCGTCATTATTTTTAGGCAACCAGTAAGGCTTTACAGCACCTTTGTGGCAAACTATACACAAACACAATAATATATGAAAAATTACTTCACCAAAACACTCTTGCTATTTTTGCTCATGTATGGCGGGGCAGCACCTGTTTTTGGGCAAAATTTTACCATCAGCGGTACGCTAAAAGACGCATCTAACGGAGAAGACCTGATCGGGGCATCCGTTATTGTCGTCAATAAAGCAGCCACTGGTGCCACCACCAATACCTATGGTTTCTTTTCGATTACATTGCCCAAAGGTGCATACCAAATCCGTTTTCAGTATCTTGGTTATGTCACCGTAGAAGAAACGATCACACTTGATAAAGACTTCAAATTCAATAAAGAACTCGCTCCTGAATCTACTTTGATCGCCGAAGTAGAGATTAAAGCCCAAAAAGAGAATAAAAATGTATCGCGCAATGAAATGTCGGTCACCAAACTCGACCCCAAAGACATTGAAGCGGTGCCTGTTTTATTTGGCGAAAAAGACATTATCAAAACCCTTCAACTCACCCCGGGCGTAAAATCGGCGGGTGATGGCAACGCTGGCTTTTATGTACGTGGCGGTGCTATTGACCAAAACCTGATTCTGCTGGATGAAGCACCCGTGTATAATGCATCCCATTTACTGGGTTTCTTCTCCGTTTTCAATTCCGATGCACTCAAAGATGTGACCTTATATAAAGGCACCATGCCTGCCGAATATGGCGGACGTGGTTCGTCAGTGTTGGACATCAAAATGAAGGACGGCAACAACAAAAAATTCAATGCTTCGGGTGGCCTAGGCGTTATTTCATCGCGATTAACACTCGAAGGGCCGCTACAAAAGGACGAAGGTTCTTTTATTGTTTCGGCACGCCGGACGTATGCCGATTTATTTTTAAAATTGTCCAAAAATGAAAGTTTAAAGGATTCCAAACTCTATTTTTACGACATGAATGCCAAGGCCAACTACCGCTTGGGCGCAAAAGACAGGCTCTTTTTATCGGGTTATTTTGGACGCGACGTGTTAGGAACAACTGGTTTTGGTTTAAATTGGGGTAATTATACAGGTACGTTGCGTTGGAACCACTTATTTAGTGATCGCTTGTTTTCCAATACTTCCGTCATTTTGAGCAATTTTGATTACCAATTTGGCTTTGGAGCAACAGACAATGCCATTAAAGTGAAGGCTTCTATTCAGGATATTAACCTAAAACAAGATTTTACGTTTTTCCCCAACACAAAAAACACCGTGAAATTTGGTTTCAATATCATCAATCATACATTTTTGCCTACTTCGTTGGAAGCTGATGCAGAAAGTGGATTTTCGGACTCCAAAACTGAAAACAAATACGCTTACGAAGGAGGTATTTATGCGCAGAATGATTGGAAAGTGACCGAAAGAATTGGTGTACAATACGGTATTCGTTATTCTGGTTTTAATTATATTGGCAAAGGAACGGCTTATACTTTTGATAAAAAAGGAAATAAAACCAGCGAAACAACCTACAAAAAAGGCGAATCCATCAAATATTATGGTGGTTTAGAGCCGCGTTTGGCGTTAAAATACCAAATGGATGAGGTGAGTTCGATTAAAGGTGGCCTTTCCCGCAATTACCAGTATATGCACCTATTGTCCAACTCTACTACTTCTTCACCAACGGATTTGTGGGTGCCCAGCAGCAATAACGTAAAACCTCAAATTGTGGATCAAGCCTCGATAGGTTATTTCCGCAATTTCAACGATAATATGTTTGAATGCTCTTTTGAAACCTATTATAAAACCTTACAAAACCAGATCGACTACCGGAATGGTGCTGATTTGATCTTCAATTCCGAATATGAAGGCGCATTAACTTATGGTAAAGGTGTGGCGTATGGCGCAGAGTTTTACATCAAAAAAAGCAAAGGAAAACTAACCGGTTGGGTGAGTTACACCTTGGCGCGTTCGCTCCGAAAATTTGAGGATATCAATGAGGGTGATTTTTATCCCGCTCGTCAAGACCGTATCCACGATCTTGCTATTGTAGGGATTTATAAATTGAGCAAAAAACTCACGGTATCAGCCAACTGGATTTTTTATACCGGCGATGCGGCCACTTTCCCTTCTGGAAAATACGTGGTAGATGGTATCCAAGTGCCGTACTACACAGAGCGCAATGGCTACCGATACCCCAATTACCACCGTTTAGATCTAGGTATTACTTTGCTTGGGAAACAACGCAAAAACTATGAATCTAGTTGGAATTTTTCGGTGTATAACGCTTATGCCCGCGAAAACGCCTACACCATTACTTTCGAGCAAAACGAAGACGATCCAACAAAAACAGAAGCTGTTCGTACGGCACTGTTTAAAGCAATACCTTCTATTACCTATAATTTCAAATTTAGATAATCGAAATAATTGCTTTTTCCAATTTAAAAACATGCATAAAAAATGATAAAAATACTGTTTCCAATCGCCGCTATCCTTGTATTGGCCTCTTGCCAAAAAGTGATAGAGATTGACCTTAATTCGGCAACACCTCTCATCGTTATTGAGGCGGCTTTGCAAGAAAACGCCGTAGGTTTCACGGTACATATTACCCAAACTGGCAATTATTTTGGTACCGACCAACCTAAAACCATCAATACAGCAACAGTTACCTTGAAAAAAGGAACGGATAACCCGATCACACTGGCGAATGAAGGTAATGGCATATACACCGCTGCGAGTTATGTTGCTGAAAAAGGTAAATCCTATTTGCTCACAGTCACAGTAGATGGTGCTACTTACGAGGCGACTAGTTATTTACCCGTACCTGTACCATTAGACGAATTGGTGGTACAAGTATCCGACCAACCTTCTTTCGGATCGCCTCAAGCCGATAGTTTTCAGGTTTTTTGTCATTTTCAGGAGCCATTAGCCGAGGCGAATTTTTACCGCATCAAAACAATTGTGAATGACGTTCCTAGCAACAAAGGTGAAAACCTATTGGTACTTGAAGATAGGCTGACGAATGGCAATTATATCCGAATTCCCGTTTTCACAGAAACATATAAACTGAACGATAAAGTAGAAGTAGAATTGGTTTCTATGGATGCCAAAATGTATGATTATTTCAATTCTTTATCGGGTTTGGTCTCCAATGGTAATAGTAGTGCCGCGCCTACTAACCCCAATACCAATTGGTCGGGTGGCGCATTGGGGTATTTTGGCGCGTTTTCGAGTTCAAAGAAAACAGTCATTGTGCAATAAAATATCGCCTTAACTTAACAGTCCATTTTCTGTTGTTTGAACCATTTTTAAAAGAATAAGATTAAGAAATGGTAAAATAGACAGAAAATGGACTGTTTTAACGTCACCGCAGTATAACATCTAATATAACATACCGTCTATTGAAATACTATAAATTTATCTCTATCTGTTAATGAAAAGTCACAATGTTTGGGTGCATTGATGTATGTATTTCCGCAAACAGGGCAAACAAAATATTTTGATGGTAAACTATTTAAGGTATTACTGTTGATGTCGCCCAAAGCTTGTTCAAAAAAGAATTTATGCTTCATTTCTGTTTTCAAAGCGTAAGTAAGACTTAAAAAAGCAATTTGATTATCAGCAGTTTCGGCAGTTTTTAAAAAATCAGGATACATTGTTTTTGCTTCATACGCTTCCTTACTTATATCGTTATACAAATTTTCTTTTGTGGATTTTAGGATGTATTCAGGCGTAATTTGGGGTACTGTTGCTCCAGCGTCTTCTATGACGGCTTTGTGGTTTATGGCGTGAATGTTTTCTGAGGCTGAAACTGCATTATAAAGTAAAGCAATATTGTGATAGCCTTCTTCTTCCGCCTTCTTCGAAAATGCTTCATACTTTGCGATTGAAGTAATCTCTCCTTTATATGCAGATTGCATATTTTCAATTGTTTTAGTGCCTGCGTCCATGTGTTGCTTGGTAGATATTTCTATTTTTTCTTGTTTATTCTCACATGAACTAATGACCCAACAACAGACTAATGCTAGGTAAATTTGATGACCAATGAATAATTTTTTCATTTTTAAAAGTTGTTAGAAATGATGTTTATTTTGACACCACTCCATAAGATTATAGATGCCGCAAAATTAGTCCTCATGTTGGCGCCGGATATTATATAATTAGTTTTAAAATTTGTAAAATTTACACTTTGGTTGGAATATTAAACAGCCAATCATGTCCGAATTCGAACAACATAAGTTCAGGTTCGGACATTTTTTTATTAAATAATTGATATAAAAAATTGATTATCAATACTATATGAAAACAGGCTTAGTTTTTGTTGCGGTACAAGTCACTAAATTGTTTAAGCCATGATATCCAATTATTTAAAAATTGCTTTCCGCAAACTAGCCAAACACCGCGATTATGCCATACTTAATGTGCTTGGGTTAGGCCTAAGTGTAGGTTGTAGCATATTGATTTTTATGTTGATACGGCACCACCTCAGTTTTGACAATTTCCACAAAGACGCAGATCGCATTGGGCGTGTGGTAATGGACGTAAAAACGGAAACGATGATGCCTATGTCGGGAGTACCTGCTCCTATGGCCAAAACACTGCGTGTGGAATGCCCCATTTTGGAAAAAACAAGTATCCGCATGGGCGAAGATGAGGTACTTGTTGCGGTATTACGTCCGGATAATATGAGCCACGATAAGTACAAGGAAAAGGACAAATTTGCTTGGATTGATCCTGAATACCTCGATATTCTGAATCTGCCATTACAACAAGGAGACCCTGCCGCTTTGTCGCAACCCAATACTGTGTTGTTGACCGAAAAGATGGCCGCTAAGTACTTTGGCCAAGCACCGCCAATCGGAAAAACAATTCGTATAGGTAACGAAACCGACCTGCGAGTAGTAGGTATTCTCCAAAATTTGCCTAAAAATACGGATTATCCACAGGAAATATTAGGTTCATGGGCTACAATGAAGACCATACCACAAAAGGCAAAAAGCGGTGATGAATGGGGCGGAGCACGAGGCGATGGTTTCTGCCTTTTTAAATTGGCAAAGGGGCATCAAATAAGTGAACTAAACGATGTTATGGATGATTTCACCAAAAGACATCCTCATCCAGAAAGCGCAGAACTGTTTCGATACAAAGCAAAACCGATGCATGGGCTCCACTTTGATACCGATTATGGTTTTGGAATGAACAAAAATTACCTTTGGGCACTTGGGTTTATCGGTTTGTTTTTATTACTGACGGCCTGTGTCAATTTTATTAATATGGCCACCGCTCAGGCACTTACACGTATGCGTGAGGTGGGCGTGCGCAAATCATTGGGCAGTACACGCAGTCAGTTGTTTTGGCAGTTTATGTCCGAGACTGGTTTAATTGTATCTGCTGCTCTAGTGATTGGTTTTCTGTTGGCTTGGATCGCTTTACCGTATTTGAATGCGTGGATCAATGTGGATTTACAAATTGATCGTCAAATATTGGCAACTTTGTTGTTTTTTTCTATCACTTTGGGGCTTGTTCTTACTTTTTT